>NZ_JAAVXA010000008.1:0-763 GCF_012241585.1 Pantoea sp. LS15 | reverse complement strand
CACAGACTTCGAAGGTTCGAATCCTTCCCCCACCACCACTTTCTGGCAGCGTTAATGCCGCCGGAGCTGGTTGGAAAAATTAACCAGCTCAAACAAAAAAGAGAGAAATCTCTTTTTTTGTTACAGAAAGAACTGGGTAGCCGAGTTTCAGGATGCGGGCATCGTATAATGGCTATTACCTCAGCCTTCCAAGCTGATGATGCGGGTTCGATTCCCGCTGCCCGCTCCAATACGTGCTGATATGGCTCAGTTGGTAGAGCGCACCCTTGGTAAGGGTGAGGTCCCCAGTTCGACTCTGGGTATCAGCACCACTTCACTTCTCCTTCCCGTTTCTCTCTGTTTCAATTTTACTGTATTCAACAATTCAGGCATTTCGCCTGGTTGATGTGGTGATATCACCGATTTATCCGTGTCTTAGAGGGACAATCGATGTCTAAAGAAAAGTTTGAACGTACAAAACCGCACGTTAACGTCGGTACTATCGGCCACGTTGACCATGGTAAAACAACGCTGACCGCTGCAATCACTACCGTTCTGGCAAAAACCTACGGTGGTTCTGCTCGCGCATTCGACCAGATCGATAACGCACCAGAAGAAAAAGCTCGTGGTATCACCATCAACACTTCTCACGTTGAATACGACACCCCGACTCGCCACTACGCACACGTAGACTGCCCAGGCCACGCCGACTATGTTAAAAACATGATCACCGGTGCTGCGCAGATGGACGGCGCGATCCTGGTTGTTGCTGCGACTGACGGCC
>NZ_JAAVXA010000007.1:243424-243613 GCF_012241585.1 Pantoea sp. LS15 | reverse complement strand
TTAGCGTGCTGATATGGCTCAGTTGGTAGAGCGCACCCTTGGTAAGGGTGAGGTCCCCAGTTCGACTCTGGGTATCAGCACCACTTTATACTTAGGTTAAAGTTCGGCAAGAAGTAAAAGAATTTGTCTGGCGGCTTTAGCGCGGTGGTCCCACCTGACCCCATGCCGAACTCAGAAGTGAAACGCCGT
>NZ_JAAVXA010000007.1:0-243375 GCF_012241585.1 Pantoea sp. LS15 | reverse complement strand
AGACATCAAATAAGTGAAAAGGCCATCCGAAAGGATGGCCTTTTTGCGTTTCACGCCGAAAACACTGTAGGCCGGGCAAGGCGAAGCCCCCACCCGGCAGAGAGAACGACTAATGAATCACCTGCGACAAGAAGGTCCGTGTGCGTTCTGACTTCGGATGAGCAAAGAACTCATCTGGCGGTGCCTGCTCGACAATCTCGCCACGATCCATGAAGATCACCCGGTCTGCTACGGTTCTGGCAAATCCCATTTCATGTGTCACGCACAACATGGTCATCCCGGATTGTGCCAACCCAATCATAGTATCCAGTACTTCCTTCACCATTTCAGGATCCAGTGCTGAGGTAGGCTCATCAAACAGCATGATTTTAGGTTTCATACACAGCGAGCGGGCGATAGCTACACGCTGCTGTTGGCCACCCGATATCTGGCCAGGAAATTTATTGGCATGTTCTGCAATGCGGACGCGTTCCAGATAGTGCATTGCCAGCGCCTCTGCTTCCTTTTTCGGCATCTTTCGTACCCAAATTGGTGCAAGCGTACAGTTTTGCAGAACGGTCAGATGTGGGAACAAATTAAAGTGCTGAAACACCATTCCTACTTCCTGACGAACACGTTCGATATTGCGGATATCTTCATTCAGCTCAATACCATCAACAACAATACGCCCCTGTTGATGTTCTTCAAGGTGGTTAATACAGCGAATTGTCGTGGATTTACCTGAACCTGAAGGTCCACAAAGTACAATTCGTTCGCCCTGTTTAACTTTCAGGTTGATGTCTTTCAGGACATGAAACTGTCCGTACCATTTATTAACGTCTTCCAGCGTAATCATCGCGTCAGCGGGTGTCATAGTAATTTGGCTCATAATTTCCTCAGTGCGGTGTACGCCCGGTGTTAAAGCGCTTTTCCAGATGCTGGCTATAGCGCGACATGCTAAAACAAAAGATCCAGTAGATTAGGGCAGCAAAGACATATCCTTCGGTGGACATCCCCAGCCAGACAGGGTCAACGGTCGCCTGTTGCACACTGCTAAAGAGATCGAACAATCCGATGATGATCACAAGGCTGGTATCCTTGAAAAGGGCAATGATCGTGTTAACCAGACCCGGGATAACCAGCTTGAGTGCCTGGGGAAGAATGACCAGCCCCTGCGTTTTCCAGTAGCCGAGTGCCAGTGATTCTGCTGCTTCATACTGACCTTTAGGCAATGCTTGCAGACCACCACGTACAACTTCAGCGACATAGGCGGACTGGAAGAGAATCACCCCGACCAGGGCACGGATCAGTTTGTCGATCGTTGTACCTTCTGCCATAAACAGCGGCAGCATGACCGACGACATAAACAGAACGGTGATAAGCGGTACACCGCGCCAGAACTCAATGAAAATAACGGAAAGGACACGCACGACTGGCATTTTTGAACGCCGTCCCAGGGCAAGTAAAATCCCCCACGGCAGAGCACCGGCTATCCCCACTGAAGCGATAATCAGCGTTAACGTTAGACCGCCCCACTGGCGGGTTTCAACGCGTTCCAGCCCCAGGAAACCGCCATACAACAGCACCCAGACAATAATCGGATAGACCACTGCCCAGACGGCAATATAGCGTCCACGATGAGGCAGCTTTTTCCAGAACATGATAGCGATTGAGAGCAGGCCAATAACCAGCGCCAGATTAATCCGCCAGCGTTGTTCGTGCGGATACAATCCATACATGAATTGCCCGAAACGCTCATGAATGAACACCCAGCAGGCACCGGATTTTGTGCAGTCTGCACGGGTTGAACCGACCCAGTTGGCCTGTAAAAACGCCCAGTTCAGCAGGGGAGGAATCAATTCCCACATGAGCCACAGGCAGACAATCGTCAGCAGGCTGTTGCTCCAACTGGAGAACAGATTCTTACGCGCCCAGAGAATGAAACGTCCACCTGTCGAATGGGCAGGGCGCGAGGAGTGCGACAGTATCGCTTTTGTCATCATAGTTCCTTAGCGCTCGACCAGTGCTATACGACGGTTATAGAGGTTCATCAGCAATGAAATCACCAGGCTGATGATCAGATAGACAGACATGGTGATGGCGATGGTTTCAATGGCTTGCCCGGTCTGGTTAAGCACGGTTCCGGCGAACAGTGACACCATATCGGGGTAACCAATGGCAGCGGCCAGCGATGAGTTTTTGACAATATTGAGATACTGGCTGGTCAGGGGCGGAATGATGACCCTTAATGCCTGAGGAATGATGACCTGGCGAAGCGTCACGGTATGGGGCAACCCCAGAGAGCGTGCTGCCTCGTGTTGTCCATGTGGTACGGCCTGGATCCCTGAACGGATAATCTCAGCAATAAAGGCGGACGTATAAATCGAAAGTGCCAGCGTCAGGGATGCCAGTTCAGGGATCAATACCATCCCGCCCTGGAAGTTAAAGCCACGCAGATGCGGAATATCCCAGTGTAGTGCGGCACCAAAGAGCCAGTGTGTCAAAAGCGGCAGGCCGATGATCAAGACTGCAGCCGTTGGCCAGGTTTTACGAAGCTGGCCAGTTTTTATCTGATGCTTGCGGTTAAAGCGGAATACTCCAACAGAGAGAGCAAGCGCTAACACTATCGCGAAAATGAAAGCGTACAGCCCTTCACCTGGTAGAGGAGAAGGAATGGACAACCCTCGGTTACTCAGGAAAAACAGATCAAACGCGTCGACGGCCTGGCGTGGACCGGGAAGGTTACGCAGTACGGCGAAATACCAGAAGAAGATCTGCAGGAGTGGGGGGATATTGCGGAACGTCTCGATATAAACAGTCGAAAGTTTTCGCAGAAGCCAGTTTTCAGAAAGACGCGCCAGGCCAATAAAGAAACCCAGTATTGAAGCAAAGACGATACAAAGCGCCGATACCAGCAGCGTATTCAGTAAACCGACCACGAACACGCGTCCGTACGTGTCACCTTCCTGGTAATCAATAAGATGCTGAACAATACCAAACCCTGCGCTGCGATCTAAAAACGCAAAACCGGAGGTAATACCGCGATTATTCAGGTTGGTTATAGTGTTATGGATGAGATATACGGCGATGAGAACAACCGCAACAATAGCAATAATCTGGAATAACCAGGCGCGGACCGCGGGATGAGAAAAGGATAGCGATCCTTTTACGGCTGAGCGGCGATGGGACATAAAGAAACCTCAGTAACCATGACTCTGGAGTGGGCACCACTTTCGCAGTGCCCGTTACAGCAATGACTTAACGTACTGGTGGAGCGTACTGAATACCGCCGTTGTTCCAGAGGTTGTTCTGGCCGCGTTTGATCTTCAGAGGGCTTTCCGATCCCACGTTGCGCTCAAAGATCTCAGAGTAGTTGCCCACCTTTTTGATGATGTTGTAAGCCCACTTGTTATCCAGCTTCAGATCTTTGCCGAAATCGCCCTCTTTACCCAGCAGGTGAGCCATATCCGGGGTGGACGGGTTAGCGGCTTTCTCATCGACGTTTTTCGAGTTGATGCCCATTTCTTCCGCGTTCAGCATGGCAAACAGCGTCCAGCGAACGATGGAGAACCAGTCTTCATCGCCACGACGGACAACCGGTCCAAGAGGTTCTTTCGAGATCACTTCCGGCAGGACAATCCACTCCGCTGGGTTGCTCAGCTTAATACGTAACGCATACAGCTGTGACTGGTCAGAGGCCAGTGTGTCACAACGACCAGATTCCAGCGCTTTGGCCGATTCATCCGAGCGGTCGAATGTGACAGGGGTGTATTTCATGTTATTGGCTTTGAAATAATCTGCGACGTTCAGCTCGGTATCGGTACCTGCCTGAATACAAACAGTCGCCCCATCCAGTTCTTTGGCACTTTTCAGGCCGGCTTTATTGTGGGTGAGGAAGCCGATACCGTCATAATAGGTGACGCCAGTAAATGACATCCCCATACCTGCATCACGGGAAGAGGTCCAGGTCGTATTACGGGAGAGCATGTCAACTTCGCCGGACTGCAGTGCCGTAAAGCGTTCTTTCGCTGTCAGTGGGGTATATTTTACTTTGCTGTCATCGCCAAAAACGGCAGCGGCGACGCCACGGCAGACATCCACATCAATCCCGGTAAATTTGCCATTAGCATCGGCATAAGAGAAGCCAGGCAAACCGTCACTGATACCACATTGAACAAAACCTTTCTTTTTAACGGCATCCAGTGTCGTTCCCGCATGGGCTTGACCGGCTACAGCAAACAACATGCCTGCAGCGGCCAGGCTGGCTATCATCGTCTTTTTCATAATGCATCCTGTGTGGCGAAATTTATCGTTATAGAGGCGTTTTAAACGCTTTACCTGTCTGTGGCTTTGGCCAACGTTTATAAAGCAAACGTAATGCCAGGTTTTGCGTCCAACAAAATAAGTGATAAGTGAACGCATAATGCAGAGTGTAGACAGGCTTAAATAAAACGAGCGCCCCGAAACAGTGCGAAATTACAACCTGTGCCACAAATCGGAGCAAAAGTTTCAATGCCATTTGGATGGGAAGAACAGATAGTTTCAGGTGTGAATATTGGCAGGGTATTAAATGCTATTACTATGTGAAAATCATCACGATAGAGTGTGCAATTTAAATGGATTCACTAAAAAGATGTGATTGCCTTCAGGCTTGAATTAATCATGCGGATAAAGACGGGGCTATTTTTTTACTTATTTGAAAATATTGCACTAATTAAAAGCAAAAGCGCGGCCAAAGCCGCGCTTTCTGAACAGATGTTACTTAGTCAGGGCAACGATACCCAGCGTCAAGCCCGCGACTGCGGCAGCACCACCGGCAATAGCGCCTGCAGTCTCCCAGTTATCCTGGGTGGTGCCTTTCATACAGGTATTGGTATGAACCAGTCGGCCCTGGTCGTCGTAAACCGGCACACATGGGGAATCGTGCGCGCAACCAGCAAGCAGCGCAGCGAGTAGTGCAACGGAAATGAATCTTTTCATGATGTTACCTCAGTATTATTTCTCATTCGCTATAAAGCCAGGAGGGCTATTAACGAACTGGAGGTTATTTTACCACCAGGGTAAGTCCTCGTTACACGAGGAATAATCTCAAATTATGTAGTTTGTAAAAATCGTGGAGAAAAGTCGTTTGCAGGAGGAATTAATGGAGGAATTGTGAAGTCGCAAGAAGCTGTTCTTACTTAATGCAAATAAGCGTTTTTTAAGGTTGTTATTTTGTAATGTCTAATTCCTTGTTTACATTAAAAAATAAAAAAGGCACCAGAGGTGCCTTTCAGGGAAAAATTAATCCTTATGGCGAGTAAACCGTCGCCGGACAACCACAAAGAAGACCGGCACGAAGAAAATCGCCAGAAGAGTGGCGGAAAGCATCCCACCCATGACGCCTGTGCCGACGGCGTTTTGCGCGCCGCTCCCGGCCCCGGTGCTGATCACCAGTGGCATGACACCCAGAATAAAGGCAAGGGACGTCATCAGGATCGGTCGAAGGCGCATTCTTGAGGCTTCCAGTGTGGCTTCAATGAGGCCTTTACCTTCTTTATCCATCAGGTCTTTAGCAAATTCGACGATCAGGATGGCGTTTTTCGCCGATAAACCAATCGTTGTCAGCAGACCGACCTGGAAATAGACGTCATTGTTTAGCCCACGCAATGACGCTGCGAGAAGAGCCCCAATGACACCCAGTGGCACTACCAGCATGACGGAGAAGGGAATGGACCAGCTTTCGTACAGGGCAGCCAGACACAGGAACACCACTATCAATGAAATAGCATACAGTGCAGGCGCCTGGTTACCGGAAAGCCGCTCCTGGTATGACATACCAGTCCAGTCATAGCCGATGCCGGAGGGCAGTTTTGCGGCAAGACTCTCCAACATAGCCATCGCTTCACCGGTACTTTTACCCGGTGCAGACTCACCGAGGATCTCCATGGAGGGCATCCCGTTATAGCGCTCCAGGCGGGGCGAACCATAAACCCAGTGAGCGTTGCTAAAGGCTGAGAACGGGACCATTTCCCCATTCGCGCTGCGCACGTAGAGGCTGTTAATGTCCCCTGGCAGCATACGGAATCGGGCATCGGCCTGCACGTAAACCTTTTTCACGCGACCATGATCGATAAAGTCGTTCACATAGGTGCCACCCAACGCCGTCGAGATCGTCTGGTTAACGTCAGAAAGGCTGACACCTAACGCCTGTGCTTTCTCCTGGTCAACATCCAGTTTGAACTGAGGGGTATCTTCCAGACCGTTAGGGCGCACACGAACCAGCAGGTCAGGATGCTCTTTCACCATGCCGAGTAGTTGATTGCGTGCCTGGGTTAGTTGGGTATGTCCCAGGTTAGCCTGATCAATCAACTCAAAGTCGAAGCCCGTAGCGGTACCCAGCTCAATGATCGCAGGCAGGTTAAACGGGAACACAAGGCCATCTTTAATCTGACTGAAGGCTTTGGTCGCGCGACCGACAATAGCCTCGACGCCATTTTTCTCCCCCGGACGCTCCTCCCAGGGCTTCAGGCTGACGAACGCGATACCGGAGTTCTGGCCCTGGCCGCTGAAGCTAAAGCCGTTAACGGTAAAGACGGACTCAACATTTGCCTTCTCGTCATTCAGATAGTAGTTCTGAACCTGATCGAGGACCTGCTGAGTCCGCGTCTGGGTCGCACCTGCCGGGAGTTGAACCATCGTCATAAACACCCCCTGATCCTCTTCGGGCAGGAAGGAAGTGGGTAAACGCAGGAAGAGCACCGCCATCCCACCGACAATAATGACGTACACCACCAGATAGCGACCGGTCTTACGCAAAATACCGCTCACGCTGTTGCTGTAGTGCTCCACGCTCTTATCAAAGCGCGCATTAAACCAGCCAAAGAAGCCACCTTTTTTCTCATGGTGGTCGCTGGAAACTGGCTTAAGCAATGTCGCACACAGCGCTGGCGTCAGGATCAGCGCGACCAGCACGGACAGCGCCATCGCCGAGACGATAGTCAGTGAGAACTGGCGATAGATCGCCCCCGTCGAACCGCCAAAAAAGGCCATCGGAATAAAGACCGCTGAGAGCACCATGGCTATACCCACCAGTGCACCCTGGATCTGCCTCATTGATTTCTGCGTTGCCTCTTTTGGCGGCAGTTTGTCTTCAACCATGACACGTTCAACGTTCTCGACAACCACGATAGCGTCATCAACCAGCAGACCTATCGCCAGCACCATCCCGAACATTGTGAGGGTATTGATGGAGAAGCCGAATGCTGCCAGCACCGCAAAAGTGCCCAGCAGGACGACCGGCACCGCGATTGTCGGGATAAGCGTCGCCCGCAGGTTTTGCAGGAACAGGTACATGACCAGGAAGACGAGAATGATCGCTTCAAACAGCGTCTTCACCACTTCGTGGATGGAGATTTTCACAAAAGGGGTGGTGTCATACGGGTAGACGACCTTCAGTCCTTGCGGGAAGAACTGTTGCAGTTGTGCCAGCTTGCTCTTAATGGCTGCTGCCGTATCCAGTGCATTTGCCCCGGTTGCCAGCTTAATCCCCAGACCAGTTGCCGCCTGCCCGTTGATTTTAGTGACCATATTGTAGTTTTCGCCACCCAGCTCAATGCGAGCCACATCCTTCAGATGAACCATCGAGCCGTCCTGATTCACCTTGAGCGTCACGCGACCAAACTCTTCCGGTGATTTCAGACGGGTTTGTGCGATGATCGAGGCATTCAGTTGCTGTCCTGGGATGGATGGCGTCCCTCCCAACTGGCCTGCCGCTATCTGGTCATTCTGCGTTTTCAGCTGGTTGATAATATCCAGCGGAGTCAGCTGGTATTTATTCATCGCGTTGCTGTCGAGCCAGATGCGCATCGCATACTGGGCACCAAACAGCTGGACATCGCCTACACCAGACGTTCGGCTGATAGCATCTTTGACGTTCGAGGCGACATAGTCGGAGATGTCGTTCTGCGTGAGATTTTGGTTGTCTGAAACAAAACCTGCGACCAGCAGGAAGCTGCTACTGGATTTCTCAACGCCAATCCCTTGCTGCTGTACTTCTTGCGGTAGCAGTGGCATGGCAAGTTGCAGTTTGTTCTGAACCTGCACCTGGGCGATGTCCGGATCGGTTCCTGACTGGAAAGTCAGGGTGATGGTGACGTTACCGGCTGAATCGCTGGTGGAAGACATATACATCAGGTTATCAATACCGTTCATATTCTGTTCGATAACCTGGGTCACGGTATCCTGCACCGTTTGAGCATCTGCTCCCGGGTAGGTTGCGGATATGGCAACGGCGGGAGGGGCAATGGTCGGATACTGCGCGACGGGAAGCTTGAGAATGGCCAGTCCGCCAGCAATCATCAAAATGATGGCAAGTACCCAGGCGAAAACAGGCCTCTGAATAAAGAAATTAGCCATGTCGTCGTCCCTTACCCGGCTGGCGTCGTGGTGGTATCAGGCGTGGCGACGACGGTAGCCCCCGGTCTGACTTTCTGTAAACCGCTGACAATCACGCGATCACCGTTTTTCAGCCCTTCCGTCACCAGCCACCGATCGCCAATCGCCTGAGGGGCAACGACGGTACGCGACTCCACCTGGTTTTTATTGTTTACCACCAGTACGGTTGCATCGCCTCGCGGTGTGCGGGTCACGCCTTGCTGTGGAACCAGAATGGCATCCGGTTGTGTGCCTTCATCAATGCGGGCGCGAACAAACATACCGGGTAACAGCAGGTGTTGAGGATTAGGGAAAATGGCACGCAGAGTAATCGAACCGGTACTTTCGTCGACGGTAACATCTGAGAACTGCAATGTACCTTTCAGCGGATAGGGCTGACCATTCTCCATCAGCAGTTCAACGGCGCTGGTGGCGTCGCCTTTCTGCAGGCTTGTCTGTTTCAGGCGCATGAAATCATTGCTGGACTGGGTGACATCGACATAAATCGGATCAAGCTGCTGGACTGTTGCCAGAGCGGTGGCTTGTCCGCTCGTGACAAGCGCGCCCTCGGTGACGCTGGATTTACCGATGCGACCAGCGACAGGTGACGTGACCCTGGTATAGGCAAGATTGATACGTGCCGATTCCACACCCGCCTGGGCGGCGGCAACGCTGGCGTCTGCCTGTTGAGCCGTCGCCACTGCCTGATCGTATTCCTGTTTGCTGACATATTGTGTGCCAACCAGCGGGAGATAACGCTTCACCGTCAGATGCGCGATATGCGCTGCTGCCCGAGACTTTAACAGTTCGGCCTTTGCGTTGTCATAAGCCGCCTGCCAGGTCGCGGGATCAATCTGGTAAAGTGACTCACCTGCTTTTACATCACTACCTTCCGTGAAGTTGCGACGCAGGATGATGCCGCTAACCTGCGGGCGAACCTCCGCAACGCGAAATGCATCTGTTCTGCCCGGGAGTTCAGTGGTGACAGCCAGAGGGGCGCTTTTCACTATATGCACGCTGACCTGAGGTGCCTGTGGATGTTGTTGTTGGTTTTCCTGACCATCGCATCCAGTGAGCAATACCGCACAGACAATGAGACCGGATAAGGGCAAGCGTCTGAAATGATTCGTCATTACTGTTCCTTTAAATACCCATTAACCGATATTTGCCGTGGCTCGGTAGCTGGGGCAGAGAGATAAAAATAAAATGTAGCTGCGTATAATAATGAGGGTATTTAATGTTTTTTAATTTATAAGTGCGAATGACCAGGCATGCTGGAAAAATCAGAATCAGACCCGGTGCAATCAGCCTTATACTTCTGGCATGTTAATCAGGTAAATAGGATTTAATTTTTTATGCTATTCATTTGGTGAATTTAATAGGGGTTATGTATTTGTCTTAATTATAAATTAAGTGAATTGACTTTTTTTGTGCAAAATTAAAACTGATTTTAGTGAATACTTTCCTTCATCTGAACCCGGTATGACGTATAAATTTTGTGAGTAACGAGTAGTTATCTATGGCGCGTAAAAAGAAAGAAGAGGCTCAACAAACCCGACAGCAGCTGATTGAGGCGGCTATTGAACAGTTTGCGATGCGTGGCGTGGCCAGTACGACGCTGACGGATATCGCGGATGCCGCTAAGGTTACGCGCGGTGCGATCTATTGGCACTTTGCCAGTAAAGCAGAAATATTTAATGCCATCTGGGAACAACAATTACCGCTTCGTGACATTATTCGCGACAGACTTTCTGTTTCCGAAAACGATGATCCATTGTTAATGCTTCGTGAGCAATTTATTATTGCCTTGCAGTATATTGCGCGTGAACCCCGGCAATGTGCGCTTTTACAAATTCTGTATCATAAGTGTGAATTTAGTAGTGACATGATTGCAGAGAGTGAAATCAGAAAACGTATTGGATTCAATTATGACTATTTACGTGCCACGCTGGAGGCATGCATTGCGCGGAAAATCATTTCGGCACAGGTAAATGTTGATCTCACGTTGATCGTATTCCACGGTTTTTTTAGCGGAATAATTAAAAACTGGTTAATGAATAACGACAGTTTTAATCTATATCAGCAGGCTCCGGCCCTGGTCGATAGCATTCTGGCGACACTCCCTGTCATCCGAGTATCGCCCCATGATGCTTACTACTTAGCGTCAGGTAACATTTCTCCCCTGGCACAAAGCGCCTCTATGGTCTGTGCGCTGACAGGTTTACCTAACAGATAACCCTGAAGGGTATTACAGCCTAGCTTCGTCAAAAAGGTTTGCTGTGCTTCGGTTTCTACACCTTCAGCCACGACTTTCAGATTCAGTGTTTTTGCGAGGGCCACAATCGCAGAGACAATGGTTGCATCTTCGCTTTCCCCGCTGAGTTCTTTCACGAATGCTCTGTCGATCTTCAATTCACAGGCCGGTAAACGCTTGAGATACAGCAGGCTCGAATATCCGGTACCAAAGTCATCAATGGAGGCTTTCACGCCCGCATCCGTTAACTCCGTCAACACTCGTACACTCTCATCCGGGTTACTCATTGCTGTAGTTTCCGTCACTTCGAGGATCAACATTTCCGGTGGCACATTGTGGTGCGCCAGGCAGTCGAGAACGGTTTTAACCAGCGACGGCTGCTCAAACTGCAATGTCGACAGGTTTACCGCCATCGACCAGCTTTGATGCCCCTGAAGATGCCATTCCCTCAACTGGCGACAGGCTTCATTGATTACCCAGTTACCGATGGGAATAATGAGCCCCGTTTTTTCCGCCAGTGGCAGGAAAAGGTCTGGCGTCAGTAATCCTTGCTTAGGGTGCTGCCAGCGCAGTAACGCTTCAAAACCGAGGACAGGGCCAGCGGGTGCGTGAAATTTTGGCTGGTAAAGCAGGCGGAGCTCATTACGATCGATAGCCATCCACAGGTCGTTCATTAACTGGAGATGGGTCTGCGCCAGGGTATTCATGGAGGGCTGGAAGAAGTGGTAGCCATTTCGCCCCATATGTTTGGTGTGGTACATCGCCGCATCCGCATTAAACATCAGCTCACGTTCGGTTTTGCCATCGTGAGGATAAAAAGCGATACCAATGCTGAGTGTCACCACCAGTTCATAAGGATCTAGATTGAACGGGCTATCAATCGCGCGAACCAGTGAGCTTGCCAGAGAAGCCGCATCGTCCGGACTTTCTCCTTCTGCCAGCAGAACAAACTCATCTCCGCCGATACGTGCAAGGGTGAATTGACCTTTCAGAGGATGCAACAGACGCTGCGTAACAGCGACCAGCAACTTGTCACCGATATCATGGCCGTAGGCATCATTGATGGCTTTAAAACCGTCAAGATCCATAAACATCAGGGCAAAATTGCTGCCTTCACGGTCGGCTTTGCTGATGGCCTGATCGAGTCTGTCTTCCAGCAGAATACGGTTGGGCAGACGCGTCAGGGTATCGTGCAGTGCCAGTTGCGCGAGTTCACGGTTCGCTTCGGCAAGTGATGAAGCAAGAAGGGCGGTACGCGCCTGAAGGCGGGCATCCAGCATCGATACCAGCAGGCTGATCCCCAGAATAGAGAGAGCAACAACGCTGACCAGCACCGCCAGCCAGCTTCCATTAATACCGTCATGGTGAACCATCGTCGACATCGGAAACTGTGCGGCTTTCATTCCGGCGTAGTGCATACCTGCAATGGCAATCCCCATGGTGATGGCAGCACCCATGCGCATCAGCACAACCTGAGCCGCTTCCTGGCGCAAGCGGAATGTCAGCCACAATGCAGCGAGTGAAGCGGCAAGTGCAATGGCGACCGAAATGGCTACCCATATCTTGTCCCAGATAATGCCCGGTGTGACCTCCAGCGCTGCCATGCCGGTGTAATGCATGGCCACGATGCCACTTCCCATTACTAACGCACCGGGCAACAGACGGCGTAAACGCAATCGCTCGCAGCTGACGAGCCATAGAGCAAACAGTGACGAACCCACAGCGATGATCATGGATAACACCGTCAGATTGGCGTTGTAACTCATGCTCATGGAGAGGTCCATCGCCAGCATGCCGATAAAATGCATAGCCCACACGCCAATACCCATTGCAATACCACCGCCAGCCAGCCAGATACGGGCTGCGACACCCTGGCTCCCCGCGACGCGCGCGGCCATATTCAGTGCGGTATACGCGGCAAGGATAGCAACAACAAAGGAGAGGACTACAAGGATATGGTTGAATTGACTAACCAGCATGGTCGGTTCTACTCGAGTTTGACGTTACGCCAGAGCGGTTGAGAAGGGCGAGACATTATCATCGGAAGGGAACGGCTCAAAGGGATTTAAATCCCTGTTTTTAGTAGGAGATAACAGGGAGTTGACGGGGGAAGAGGCTTAGTCGAGTTCTGAACAGTTCACTAATTTGAGCGGATTGACGGAGTTCATATTACGACACTTATCGGTTTCGGTGCTCATCAGCTCAATCCACTGCATCAGGAGTGCATCGAAAATGAAAACGGAGATTGCGAAGACAACCAGCCACCAGTATTTACGAATCATTGTGTCATTCCGCGAGAAGAGAGTCAGTAAAGTGGTGGAAATATACACGAAAAGTCGCGGTTTAAAAGCGGGATAAGTGAAGGTTTACAAAGCGTTGACGGTGACAGGTTCGGGCAATAAAAAAGGCGCATCCCCATGCCAGGTAGCGCCTTTTTAAACAAGCATTTCGCTAATCGAAATTAGTTCATGCCGTATTTTTTCAGTTTCTTACGCAGAGTACCACGGTTGATACCCATCATCAGCGCAGCGCGGGTTTGGTTACCGCGGGTGTATTGCATCACCATGTCCAACAGTGGCTGTTCAACTTCAGCCAGTACCAGCTCATACAGGTCATTAACATCCTGACCATTCAGTTGAGCAAAATAGTTCTTCAGTGCCTGTTTAACCGAGTCACGCAGGGGCTTTTGAGTTACCTGGTCCTGAGAGTTAACGGTAGAAACGGTCAGTACGTCAGAATTTACGCGTTGTTCGAACATAGTTCTGTCAGCTCTTTATTTCATTACGCAAGATTTTCGAAGTATGCCTCCAACGCCTCCAGCTGTTCGCTGGCATCCTCTATGGCGTTGAATGTGCGCCGAAACTGGTCATCTGGAGCGTGCTCCTGGAGATACCAGGAGACGTGTTTACGCGCAATTCGGTACCCTTTTGCCTGACCGTAGTGGTCATGCAGTTCCCGAACATGCGAACAAAGCAAGCGCTTAACCTCTGCCAGAGGCAGCGGGGCAAGCAGCTCCCCAGTGTCCAGATAATGCTGGATTTCCCGGAAGATCCAGGGTCTTCCCTGAGCTGCACGTCCTATCATCAGAGCATCAGCTCCCGTATAGTCGAGTACAGCCCTGGCTTTAAGCGGGTCAGTTATGTCGCCATTCGCGATAATCGGAATGGAAACTTTCTGCTTAACTGCCCGAATGCTGTCGTATTCAGCTTCACCATTGAACAAACAGGCGCGAGTGCGTCCATGAATGGTCAGGGCCTGAATGCCACAGTCTTCGGCCAGTTGGGCAATCTCTACACAGTTACGGTGTTCCGGCGACCAACCCGTGCGAATCTTCAACGTAACAGGAACGTCCACTGCGCTGACAACCGCCGTCAGGATAGATTTCACCTGGTCGGGGTATTGCAGAAGGGCTGAACCTGCAAGCTTGCGATTCACTTTTTTGGCCGGGCAACCCATATTGATATCAATAATCTGGGCACCACTTTCCACGTTAATACGCGCGGCATCTGCCATCTCTTCAGGCACGCTTCCGGCAATTTGCACGGTGCGGATACCTGGTTCATCAATGTGCACCATCCGAAGGCGGGATTTATCGCTTTCCCATACCTGCGGGTTAGACGACATCATCTCGGATACGGTTAAACCGGCTCCCATCTCATAGCACAGCGTCCTGAACGGCCGGTCGGTAATACCTGCCATAGGGGCTGCGATCAGGCGATTTCTAAGCTGGTGGTGTCCGATGCGCATGAGTTAAGAAATGACCATACTGTGACTGCAAGGCGGCGTATATTACGCATTTTTCGCACGAGATGAAAGGCCAAACTTTGAACAATCCTCTGTTGTAGATCAAGGAATCGCCGCTCAATCACGCTGTTAAAAATTATTCACCATGTAAATCATTGTGTTATGCGATAATGCTTGTTTTATGTACGCTTACAATTTCCCGTAACTTCTCATCATTTCTGAATAAATGCTTCGATGAAGCGGGATAATCTGCTGTTTTTAGCAACAGTTTTACCGCCATCTTTGAGATCTGGCTCTCATTTTAGGACAAGATCTTCAGAGGTGAGTGAGGGGGTTTTATGCAGCAAAACGAGATAAGGCGTGGCCAGATGACCACGCCCAGGGCTTATTTTTTACGGCCGGTAATACGACACCACTCTTCTTTCTCCACCACCGGGTCGAGCGTAAAGAGATCGGCATAGGCTTCGCAAACACTATCAGCCTGGCTTGCCAGGATACCTGAAAGTCCAAGCAGACCGCCCTCAACGGGCAGCACGCTGATTAACGGAGCCAGTTCGCGTAATGGGCCTGCCAGAATGTTTGCGACCACCACATCGGCTTTCATGGCTTCTGGCTGCGCATCCGGCAGATACAGTTCCAGGCGATCGGAGACACCGTTACGCTCGGCGTTATCACGGCTGGCCTGAATTGCCTGCGGATCGATATCGATCCCGATGGCTTTTGCCGCACCCAGTTTCAGTGCTGCAATGGCCAGGATCCCGGATCCGCAACCGAAGTCGATCACCGTCTTGCCGTCCAGATCCAGACCATCCAGCCACTGCAGGCACAGGGAGGTGGTTGGGTGGGTGCCGGTACCAAATGCCAGGCCCGGATCGAGCATCACGTTAACCGCGTTCTCATCCGGAACGTCGCGCCAGCTTGGGCAGATCCACAGACGTTTGCCGAACTGCATGGGGTGGAAGTTATCCATCCACTCGCGCTCCCAGTCTTTGTCTTCCAGCTGTTCGATTTTGTGTACAAAACCCGCGCCGAGCAGAGGATGGTTTTCCAGAATTGCGACGACCTCTTTCATGTCGGTTTCGGCATCAAACAGGCCAATAACGTCGGTATCACCCCACAGGCGGGTTTCGCCCGGAAGTGGTTCGAAGACAGGCGTGTCATGCGTGTCCTGGAAGGTGATGGAGACCGAACCGGCCTCCATCAGCGCATCGCTCAGCTCTTCGGCGTTTGCACCAGTTGTATTCAGTTTTAGTTGGATCCACGGCATGGCAAAACTCTTTATTTATCAGTAGAAATCATAGCGGGTTGCGGGTCGGGCTGACCGAAACGGTTCCCCACCACAAACGCCAGCAAACTTAACAGTAACGAAGGCACAATCGGATGGAAGCCCAGATACTGAATTTTAAATGTCGCAAGGACGGCATACAGCACGCCACCGACGATCATACCGCTCAACGCGCCCGCAGCATTTGCACGCTCCCAGTAGAGACCAAGCACCAGCGGCCACAAGAAAACAGCTTCGAGACCACCAAACGCGAGCAGGTTGAGCCAGATGATCATCTCAGGCGGACGCCATGCGGCTAACAGCAGCAAAGCCCCTAGCACCAGCGTAATCACGGCGGACATACGCTTCAGACGTCGTTCATTCTCAACCTGTTCAGGACGTAAATTGAGATAGAGATCTTTAATGATCGTAGCGGAACTTTGCAGTAACTGGGCATTGATCGTCGACATGATGGCGGCCATCGGTGCGGCAAGGAATATTCCGGCAGCAAATGGCGGTAACACTTTTACCATCAGCGTAGGGATCACCAGATCCGGCACGGTGAGATCAGGGATCACCGCGCGGCCTAATGCACCCGCCAGATGCATGCCAAACATCAGAATGGCAACCACAATGGTACCAATGATGATGCCTTTATGAACCGCCTTGCTATCTTTATACGAGATACAGCGCACTGCAGTATGTGGCAGACCAATCACGCCAAAGCAAACAAGTACCCAGAATGACGTCATAAAGGTCGGAGAAAGAATGTCATCTGCGCCCTGAGGAGAGACCAGTTTTGGATCGATCGCTTCCAGCGTTTCAACAGCGTGGCTCAGGCCACCCGCAGCGTGCACAATGCCCACCAGCAGGACAATCGTCCCGATAAGCATCACCATTCCCTGCATGGTGTCGTTAAGTACACTGGCGCGGAAGCCACCAAATGCCGTATACAGCGCGATACTTATCCCAAAGATCAGTAGCCCTGTTTCGTAAGGGATACCTGCAGCCGTTTCCAGCAGACGCGCGCCACCGATAAACTGCACCGTCATCGCACCAATAAAGGCCACCAGCAGACTTAAACTTGCCAGCCATACCAGTAAACGGCTCTGGTAACGTGCAAACAGCATATCGTTGAGCGTCACAGCATTGTAACGGCGCGCCAGAATGGCAAACTTTTTGCCGAGGATACCCAGCGAGAGCCAGACTGCGGGCAGCTGGATCATCGCTAAAAGCACCCATCCTAGCCCGTATTTATAGGCTGCACCTGGGCCGCCGATAAACGAGCTAGCACTGATGTAGGTAGCGGTGAGTGTCATGGCCAGCACGACCCCGCCCATGGAGCGGCTGCCAAGAAAATACTCGTTCAGAAAGGTGCCCGTCGCTCTTTTACGCATGGCATAAACCGACAATCCAAACACGACGAGCAGATACGCAATCAGTGGCAGAATGACTTCAAGCTGCATCATCGTCCTCCAGCGGAATATCGCGATAAATGAACTTCACCATTGCCCAGCACAAAACAATAAACACCAGCGGCATGAGCAGGCACGCCATTTCAAACCAGTGCGGCAGGCCGGTAATGCCAATAGCCGAATCAGGTAAGTAAGCAGTTACTAACCATGCGGCAAGATAGAGAAGGGTCAGCCACAGCGCCCAGCGCGCTTCTTTATGGGCCTGAACAAAACGTTTGTCCATTTTTTGTCCCTTGTGGATGAAGAAAGCGGGGATTGTACATGATGAGGCTTTCCAGGCCCCAGAAATAAAAAAGGCCGGATAATCCGGCCTTTTCGCAAAGATGCTGTATTACTTCTCGTTCAGACCGAGTTTCTTCTCCAGATAGTGGATGTTGGTTCCACCATTCTGGAAATGCTCGTCGCTCATAATACGCATCTGCAGATCAACGTTGGTTTTGATACCGTCGATGATCAGCTCTTGCAGGGCATTTTTCATGCGGGCAATCGCCACGTCACGGTTTTCGCCGTAGCAGATAAGCTTGCCGATCATTGAGTCATAGTACGGCGGTACGGTGTAACCGGCGTAGATATGAGACTCCCAACGCACACCAAAGCCACCCGGCGCGTGGAAACGCGTGATTTTACCCGGGCTTGGCAGGAAGGTGTTCGGGTCTTCGGCGTTGATACGGCATTCTACCGCATGGCCTTTCACCACAACTTCTTCCTGCTTGATGGACAGCGGCTGGCCTGCTGCGATACGCAGCTGTTCTTTGATCAGGTCAACGCCGGTGATCATTTCGGTAACCGGGTGTTCAACCTGAATACGGGTGTTCATTTCAATGAAGTAGAACTCGCCGTTTTCGAACAGGAACTCGAAGGTACCTGCACCGCGATAGCCGATATCGACACACGCTTTGGAGCAGCGCTCGCCAATGTAGCGACGCAGTTCCGGGGTAATACCCGGTGCTGGTGCTTCTTCGACCACTTTCTGGTGACGACGCTGCATGGAGCAGTCACGTTCTGCCAGATAGATTGCGTTACCCTGACCGTCAGCCAGCACCTGAATTTCGATGTGGCGTGGGTTTTCCAGGTATTTTTCCATGTACACCATGTCGTTGCTGAAAGCGGCTTTCGCTTCTGCTTTGGTCATGGAGATGGACTGTGCCAGTTCGGCATCGCTGCGCACAACGCGCATACCGCGACCGCCGCCGCCGCCAGACGCCTTGATGATCACCGGGTAGCCAATGCGTTTAGCATGCGCACGGTTAGCATCCATGTCGTCGGTCAGAGGGCCGTCAGAGCCTGGTACGGTTGGTACGCCAGCTTTTTTCATCGCGGTGATGGCAGACACTTTGTCGCCCATCAGGCGGATGGTGTCAGCTTTCGGGCCGATGAAGATAAAACCAGAGCGTTCAACCTGCTCAGCAAAGTTGGCGTTCTCAGAGAGGAAGCCGTAACCCGGATGAATTGCCACCGCGCCAGTGATTTCAGCGGCGCTGATGATAGCCGGGATATTCAGATAGCTTTTTACGGACGGAGCCGGGCCAATACAGACCGTCTCATCCGCCAGCAATACGTGTTTTAAATCGCGATCCGCGCTTGAGTGCACAGCGACAGTCTTGATGCCCAGTTCTTTACAGGCACGAAGAATACGCAGTGCGATCTCGCCGCGGTTGGCGATAACAATTTTATCCAGCATGTTCGCCTCGTTACTCGATGACGACCAGCGGCTCGTCAAATTCAACCGGCTGACCACTTTCGACCAGAATCGCTTTCACAGTACCTGATTTGTCTGCTTCGATCTGGTTCATCATTTTCATCGCTTCAACGATGCACAGGGTATCGCCTGCGTTGACTTTCTGACCCACTTCGATGAACGCCTTCGCGTCCGGGCTCGGGGTGCGGTAGAAAGTACCAACCATTGGGGAACGTACGATGTGACCACTGATTTCTGCAGCAGCGGCAGGTGCGGCTTCAGCGGCTGGCGCAACGGCTGCGGAAAGCGCAGGCTGCTGCACTGGCGCAGCATAAGCTTGCTGCATTACCGGGAAGCTAGCGGCGGGTGCTGCACGGCTGATGCGTACAGACTCTTCGCCTTCAGAAATTTCCAGTTCGGAGATGCCTGATTCTTCAACCAGCTCGATCAGTTTTTTAATCTTACGAATATCCATGAGTGGGTTCCGTACTCTTGTTTAGTGTGATTGTGACAAGCGTTTTACCGCTGTCTGTAAAGCGTATGAATAGCCGTCAGCGCCCAGTCCGCAGATAACGCCAGCAGCGATATCTGACAGATACGAATGGTGGCGGAACGGCTCTCGGGCGTGCACGTTACTCAGGTGGATCTCGATAAACGGGATACTCACCGCGAGCAGTGCGTCGCGGATAGCAACACTGGTGTGCGTAAACGCGGCCGGATTGATCAGGATATAGTCCACATTGTCTTTAGCCTGATGAATACGGTCGATGAGTGCGTACTCCGCGTTTGACTGAAAATGATCCAAATCCACATTGAGCGACGCGGCTTCCGTTCCCAGACGGTTAACAATTTCACCCAATGTTAGCGTGCCGTACTTCTCCGGCTCGCGGGTACCGAGCATGTTCAGGTTCGGTCCGTTTAAAACTAAGATATGGAATTTATCAGCCATTGTGCTGCTATCTCCTGCGATTTTCCGGTAAAAAACAAAATATACCTTCGAAACGCAATTGTCACCTTTTCAGAGGCCTAAACCCGCTGTCGGGTGAACCAAAGTCGCACATTATAACGATTTCGTAGCATTTGGCAGCTAAATACTGGTCTTATCAGGGAAGATTATCAACCGCTATCCGAAAAAGATTAGCGGTTGACAGGTAATCTGCGGGAAAACGCACAGTTTCGCGAACTATCGCAACCACTGACGGAACTTCTTATAACGCCATACTAAAAGCGCCACGGCCACCAGCGCATAAAGGATTGGCTGCGGCGAGAGGATCTTCACCGACCATAGATAATGAATGGGTGCGAGGATCGCGACAAGATAGACGAAGTTGTGCAGCAGTTGCCAGCGTCTGCCCAGTTTACGCTGCGCATATTGCGTGGATGTCAGCGCTAACGCCAGTAAAACCAGCCAGCTAACGATACCCAGTGTTAGATAAGGACGCGTCACCAGTTCACGGCCAAGCAGTGTCAGATTGTTAATTCCCAGTTCCAGCAGGGCATAGCTGGTGAGATGCAGCGTCGCCCAGGCAAAACACCATAGCCCCAAAAGCCGACGAGTTCGTATCAATAATGGCTGTTTAGCGTAGCGCGCCAGCGGCGAGACGAGCAAGGTCGCCAGCAAAAATTTCAGAGCCATCCTACCCGTAAAGTGCTGGATATCCTTCGCCGGGTCTGCGCTAAAGAATCCCTGGCTGGCGGCCCAGAACAGCCAGATAAAAGGAAGCAACCCGGCCAGGTGGAGCAGCACTTTCAGCCAGGTTATCTGCTTTGCTGTTAAACGCACTCAGAAGTTCTCCCGTAAATTGAGACCACGGTAAAGTGAAGCCACTTCATCCGCATAACCGTTAAACAGCAGCGTCGGCTGGCGCTTCACGTCCAGCGCACCGCCGGAACCAATAAAACGCTCAGTTGCCTGCGACCAGCGTGGATGATCCACATGCGGATTCACATTGGCGAAGAAACCGTATTCGCCCGGGGCGGCCAGATTCCAGGTGGTTGGCGGACGTTCGCGGGTGAGCTTAATGCTGACAATAGATTTAATCCCTTTGAAACCATATTTCCACGGTACGGTTAAACGAATGGGGGCACCGTTTTGCGGTGGAAGCGCTTTGCCGTAAACACCAACGGTCAGCAGGGTAAGCGGATGCATTGCTTCGTCGAGGCGTAACCCTTCGACATAAGGATACTCAAGCCCACCGCCGATGAACCGGTCTTTCTGCCCAGGCATCTCGTCAGGAGCATAACGCGTCTGGAAAGCGACATATTTTGCATTGCTGGTGGGCTCCGCCATTGCCAGCAGCTTATGCAGCGGGAAGCCAACCCATGGCACTACCATCGACCAGGCTTCCACACACCGCATGCGGTAGATACGTTCTTCGAGCGGGAAGCGGGTGGTGAGATCGTGATGGTCCAGCGTCAGGGGTTTTGCCACTTCACCGTCAATTTTCAGCGTCCACGGATCGGTTTTGAGGCTTCCTGCATTGGCGGCAGGATCGGCCTTGTCGAGACCGAATTCGTAGAAGTTGTTATAGCCGGTGACTTTATCTTCCGGTGTGAGCGTCAGCGTGTTTTGCCACTGGGCCGGTTTGGTAAAGGTGAGTGGAGCACCGGAAGGGGCTTTCGGCCTGTCGTTGCCTTTAAACCAGTCGAGCAGGTCGGCGTGTGCCGTTGGGGAAAGCGTCAGGGCTGTGGCGCTGATGCCAAGCATTTTCAGGATCTGGCGGCGCTGTAACATAAAGACAGATTCAGACGTTACGTCGGCTTCCGTCAGTTTTTTGGTTTTCATGGCATCCTCCGTCATGCGTTTTTCTAAGCATGACGGAGGAGAAGGATTCACGCGAATATGTCACGAAAATTTGAAGATTAGGCAATTTTCACCAGCGCGCGACCGTGGAACTGGTTGTCCATGATCTTACTGGCATATTCCGGTGCCTGGCTGAGGCTAATTTCCGTTGCGCTCTGGGTATAGAAGGATTCTGGTAGATCGCGCACCAGTCGTTCCCAGGCTTCATGACGACGTGCCGCTGGCGTCATCACGGAATCGACCCCCTGCAGGCGAACGTTACGCAAAATAAATGGCATCACCGTTGTTGGCAGGGCAAATCCCCCCGCCAGTCCGCAGGCTGCCACGCAGCCGCCGTAGTTCATCTGCGCCAGCACTTTCGCCAGCACTTTGTCACCGACGGTGTCTACTGCGCCTGCCCAGACCTGTTTTTCCAGTGGGCGGGTTTCGGCAAACTCGTCGCGGCTAAGTATGCGGTCAGCGCCGAGTTTGCGCAGATAATCGTGGGTGCTTTCACGACCCGAAACCGCGGCGACCTGATAACCCAGTTTGTGCAACAGCGTGACTGCTGTGCTACCCACGCCACCGCTGGCGCCGGTCACGACAATTTCACCCGATTCCGGGCGGATGCCCGCATCTTCCAGCGCCATCACGCACAGCATGGCGGTAAAGCCTGCTGTGCCAATGATCATTGCTTTGCGGCCATCCATCCCCTTTGGCATGGGGACCAGCCAGTCACCCTTAACACGCGCCTGCGTGGCCAGCCCACCCCAGTGATTTTCACCCACACCCCAGCCGGTGAGAAGTACCTGCTGGCCTGGATGGAAGCGCGGATCCTCGCTGGTATGAACCCGGCCAGCAAAATCAATACCGGGCACCATAGGGAAATTTCGGATGATTTTCCCTTTGCCGGTGATAGCCAGTGCATCTTTATAATTTAAACTGGACCAGTCGATGTCGACGGTGACTTCGCCTTCCGGCAAGCGAGTCTCTTCAACGGTTTGCACTGAGGCAAGCGTTTTGCCGTCCTGCTGTTCTAAGATCAAAGCCTGCATATGGGGTCCCCACGACTCAGATGATTGGAAAATAATTTCTGAAGACTATACTCGCTCAGGGAAAAGCAATGTCGATTTAACGCAATAAATTGCCAGTTACAGCCGATTTGATAGTATGCCGCATTTGAAATGCAAGTTAGCGCTTACTCGCTACCCCATCAACCTACGGAGTAATCTCAAGGATGCGATTAACGACGAAGTTCTCAGCTTTTATCACCTTGCTGACGGGGCTTACCATTTTTGTCACGCTACTTGGCTGCTCTCTTAGCTTTTATAACGCCATTCAGGGCAAACTGGTCAACCGGGTCCAGGCGGTTGCTTCGGTGGTTGATGCCCGTCTGCTGACGACGCCGCTGCCAGAACTTTCTCGCGAACTGGATGAGTTGATGGCACCTGTTGATATTGTTCAGATCGACATTCAGCAGGGAAAACATCGGGTTTTTAGTCATATACGTCAGGATAGTTATCGGCCTGCAGGTGCGGTGAGCCAGTATCGGGAAGTGACGGTACACTCACTTAAAAATCCTGGGATGACCCTGCACATGGTCTACCTTGATCCGATGGCCAGTTACTTCCGCTCCATGATGACCACTGCGCCACTCACCATTGCTGTCGCGTTTATCGTCCTGCTTATTTTTCTTGCTGTCCGCTGGCTGCGACGCCAGCTCTCCGGGCAGGAACTGCTGGAGGTTCGCTCTGTGCGGATCCTTAACGGTGAACGCGGCCCCCAGGTGCGCGGTTCCGTCCATGAATGGCCTTCACGCGCCAGTAGCGCGCTGGATACGTTG
This sequence comes from Pantoea sp. LS15, assembly GCF_012241585.1. Lineage (NCBI taxonomy): Bacteria > Pseudomonadati > Pseudomonadota > Gammaproteobacteria > Enterobacterales > Erwiniaceae > Pantoea > Pantoea sp. LS15. The sequence goes on along the minus strand of NZ_JAAVXA010000007.1, from coordinate 219,941 downwards.
CTTTCAGAAATCCAGTTCGCCAGTGACCAGCGCAGCCGTATGGATACGCTGATCCGCTCCTATGCTGCGCAGGATAATAAAACCGGCCTTAACAACCGCCTGTTCTTTGACAACCAACTGGCCACATTGCTTGAGGATCCGGAAAAGGTGGGGACGCACGGGGTGGTAATGATGATTCGCCTGCCCGATTTTGATCTCCTTCGCGACACATGGGGACAGCGGGTTGCGGAAGAAAATCTCTTTACGCTGATCAACCTGCTCTCCACCTTTATTATGCGCTACCCGGGGGCGCTACTGGCCCGCTATCACCGCAGCGACTTTGCCGTATTGTTGCCTCATCGTACGTTGAAGGAGTCGGAAAGCATCGCCAGCCAGTTGCTGAAGGCGGTGGATGCGCTGCCGCAGAGCAAAATGCTCGACAGGGACGATATGGTGCATATGGGGATCTGTGCCTGGCGCGGCGGGCAATCAACAGAACAAGTGATGGAACACGCGGAAGCGGCCACCCGCAACGCCGTGTTACAAGGGGCGAACGGGTGGGCGGTTTATGACGACTCGCTACCGGAAAAAGGGCGTGGCAATGTGCGCTGGCGAACCCTGATAGAGCAAATGCTCAGTCGCGGTGGGCCACGTATTTATCAAAAACCTGCAGTCATGAAAAACGGGCATGTTCATCATCGTGAATTGATGTGCCGTATTTTTGACGGCACGGAAGAAGTTATTTCTGCGGAATACCTGCCGATGGTGCTGCAGTTTGGGCTCTCCGAAGAGTATGACCGCCAGCAAATTAGCCGTTTGATTCCGTTTTTATCCTTCTGGCCAGAAGAAACCCTGGCATTACAGGTCACCGTAGAGTCGTTAATACGCCCGCGTTTTCAGCGCTGGCTGCGTGATACATTAATGCAATGCGAAAAATCGCAACGCAAACATATTATTTTTGAACTTGCAGAGGCAGATGTTGGTCAACACATCAGCCGGTTGCGACCGGTGGTACGTTTGATCAATGCGCTCGGCGCGCGTGTAGCCGTTACGCATGCCGGGCTGACGCTGGTCAGTACTAACTGGATCAAAGAGCTGGATGTAGAGTTATTAAAGTTACATCCGGGGTTGGTAAGGAATATTGAGAAGCGTACGGAAAACCAGCTGCTGGTACAGAGTCTGGTTGAAGCGTGCAAGGGAACGCGAACGCAAGTATTTGCCACAGGTGTGCGCTCCAGAGGTGAATGGCAGATGTTAACAGAGCGCGGTGTGATGGGTGGTCAGGGGGATTTTTTTGCCGCCTCTCAGCCGCTTGACACCAACGTGAAAAAATATTTGCAAAGATACTCTGTTTGACCTGCCGTTTACGCTGTTTTCACGTAGAATATCGCGCCTGTAGCTTTGAGTATGTCGAGCAAAAAGCCAGTGAACGACCTTTAACGGGTTACAAACGTCAGTGGGGAACGCTACTGTTTACTCAGCCCTGAGGGAGTCAGGGGATGATTTTGTAACATCAGGAAACGTACTGCACAAATTTTCACCGTTGCAGATGATTTTTGCGCCTTGTCGCTGCTGCGTGTGGTTGGTAAAGTAAGCGGATTTTGTTTTCCGCCCCAGCTTTCAGGATTATCCCTTAGTATGTTGAAAAAATTTCGTGGCATGTTTTCCAATGACCTGTCCATTGACCTGGGTACCGCGAATACCCTTATTTATGTAAAAGGACAAGGCATCGTATTGAATGAGCCTTCTGTTGTGGCCATTCGTCAGGATCGTGCAGGCTCGCCGAAAAGCGTTGCTGCAGTGGGTCATGACGCGAAGCAGATGCTGGGTCGTACCCCTGGCAACATCGCCGCAATTCGCCCAATGAAAGACGGCGTTATCGCTGACTTCTTCGTGACTGAAAAAATGCTTCAGCACTTCATTAAGCAAGTTCACAGCAACAGCTTCATGCGCCCAAGCCCGCGTGTTCTGGTGTGTGTGCCGGTTGGCGCAACCCAGGTTGAGCGTCGCGCAATCCGTGAATCTGCCCAAGGTGCAGGTGCTCGTGAAGTATTCCTGATTGAAGAGCCAATGGCTGCGGCAATTGGTGCAGGTCTGCCTGTGTCTGAAGCAACGGGTTCTATGGTGGTGGATATCGGTGGTGGTACCACTGAAGTCGCCGTTATCTCTCTGAACGGTGTGGTTTACTCCTCTTCCGTGCGTATTGGTGGTGACCGCTTCGACGAAGCCATCATTAATTACGTTCGCCGTAACTACGGCTCTCTGATCGGTGAAGCCACTGCAGAGCGTATCAAACACGAAATCGGCTCTGCGTATCCGGGCGATGAAGTGCGTGAGATTGAAGTACGCGGCCGTAACCTGGCTGAAGGTGTTCCACGTGGTTTCACCCTGAACTCCAACGAAATTCTGGAAGCACTGCAGGAACCGCTGACCGGCATCGTAAGCGCGGTAATGGTTGCGCTGGAACAGTGCCCGCCAGAACTGGCGTCCGATATCTCCGAGCGCGGTATGGTTCTGACCGGTGGTGGTGCGCTGCTGCGTAACCTCGACCGCCTGTTAATGGAAGAGACAGGTATTCCTGTCGTAGTTGCAGAAGATCCACTGACTTGCGTCGCCCGTGGTGGTGGCAAGGCGCTGGAAATGATCGACATGCACGGCGGCGACTTGTTCAGCGAAGAGTAGTCATTGTGAAAGGGTAGCGTATCGCTACCCTTTCTCTCTGACACGAGAATACGCATAGCCTATGAAGCCAATTTTTAGCCGTGGCCCATCGCTACAGTTTCGCCTCATTCTGGCGGTTCTGGTGGCGCTTGGGGTCATTATTGCCGATAGCCGCCTCGGTACGTTCAGTCAGATCAGAACGTACATGGATACCGCCGTCAGTCCTTTCTACTTTGTATCAAATGGTCCCCGCGAACTACTCGACTCCGTTTCTCAAACGCTGTCTTCGCGCGACCAACTCGAACTCGAAAACCGGGCATTACGTCAGGAACTGTTGCTGAAAAACAGCGAACTGCTGATGCTGGGGCAATATAAGCAGGAAAATGCGCGTCTGCGTGAACTGCTCGGTTCGCCGCTGCGTCAGGATGAGCAGAAGATGGTGACGCAGGTGATTTCCACCGTAAACGACCCTTACAGCGATCAGGTTGTGATCGACAAAGGTAGCGTAAACGGTGTGTATGAAGGTCAGCCTGTCATCAGTGATAAAGGCGTTGTGGGCCAGGTTGTTGCCGTGGCCAAACTGACCAGCCGCGTTCTGCTGATTTGCGATGCTACCCATGCGCTGCCGATTCAGGTCCTGCGTAACGACATTCGCGTGATCGCCGCCGGTAACGGTTGTACGGATGATCTGCAACTGGAACACCTGCCAGCGAACACGGATATCCGTGTCGGTGACGTACTGGTGACCTCCGGTCTGGGTGGACGTTTCCCGGAAGGCTATCCGGTTGCGGTGGTCTCTTCGGTGAAACTCGATACTCAGCGTGCCTATACCGTGATTCAGGCGCGTCCAACCGCAGGTTTACAGCGTCTGCGCTATCTGCTGCTGCTGTGGGGAGCCGATCGTAATGGTGCTAACCCGATGACACCTGAAGAGGTGCATCGTGTGGCGAATGAGCGTCTGATGCAGATGATGCCGCAGGTTCTCCCGCCTGCAGATTCCATGGGGCCGCCTGCGCCAGTCCCGGCGCCAGCAACAGGGTTAACGCAGCCGCTGCCGGATGCGCCACCACCGCCTAAACTCTCTTCGGGAGGGCAGTAGTGGCAAGTTATCGTAGCCAGGGACGCTGGGTCATCTGGCTCTCGTTTCTCATTGCGCTGTTACTGCAGGTTATGCCCTGGCCGGATGACATTCTTGTTTTCCGGCCAAACTGGGTGTTACTCATTTTGCTCTACTGGATCCTTGCCCTGCCGCATCGCGTAAATGTCGGCACAGGTTTTGTGATGGGTGCCATACTGGATCTCATTAGTGGCTCTACGCTTGGTGTGCGCGCGTTGTCCATGAGCATTATTGCGTACCTCGTCGCACTTAAATTCCAGCTCTTTCGTAACCTCGCGCTCTGGCAACAGGCCCTGGTAGTGATGTTGTTGTCGCTTGCTGCGGATATCGTTGTTTTCTGGGCAGAGTTTTTAGTGATCAACGTCTCTTTCCGACCGGAAGTGTTCTGGAGTAGTGTAGTAAACGGTGTGCTCTGGCCGTGGTTATTCCTGCTGATGCGTAAGATTCGCCAGCAGTTTGCCGTGCAATAAAAGGTTTCTATGACGTCTTTGTATCTCGCTTCTGGCTCCCCGCGCCGTCAGGAACTCCTGACGCAGTTAGGGGTATCTTTTGAACGCATCGTGACCGGCATTGAAGAAAAACGTGCTGAGGGCGAAAGTGCTCAACAGTACGTGTCTCGCCTTGCGCGCGAGAAAGCGCAGGCTGGCGTAGCCAGTGTGCCACGTGACCTTCCGGTGCTGGGGGCAGATACCATCGTTATTCTTAACGGTGAAGTGCTTGAGAAACCGCGCGACGCCGATCATGCGGCGCGTATGCTGCGCAAAATGTCCGGACAAACGCATCAGGTGATGACGGCCGTCGCACTGGCAGACAGCCAGAACGTGCTGGATTGCCTGGTCGTGACGGATGTGACATTCAGAGTGCTTACCGACGACGAGATCACCGCTTACATTGCCAGCGGTGAACCGATGGATAAGGCAGGTGCATACGGTATTCAGGGGCTGGGTGGCTGTTTTGTCAGGAAGATTAATGGCAGCTATCACGCCGTAGTCGGCTTACCGCTGGTGGAAACGTATGAGTTGCTGAGCAATTTTAACTCACTGCGTGAGGGAAGGGATAATTATGACGGCTGAATTGTTGGTAAACGTAACGCCATCGGAAACCCGTGTGGCCTACATTGATGGTGGCATTCTTCAGGAAATTCATATTGAGCGTGAAGCGCGACGCGGAATAGTAGGCAATATCTACAAAGGTCGTGTCAGTCGTGTACTACCGGGTATGCAGGCGGCTTTTGTAGATATTGGACTGGATAAGGCGGCATTTTTACATGCCTCCGATATCATGCCGCACACCGAGTGCGTTGCAGGTGAAGAGCAAAAGCAATTTGCCGTCCGCGATATTTCTGAATTGGTGCGTCAGGGGCAGGATCTGATGGTGCAGGTGGTTAAAGATCCCCTCGGCACCAAAGGTGCTCGTCTGACGACCGACATCACTTTACCTTCCCGTTATCTGGTCTTTATGCCTGGTGCGTCGCACGTGGGCGTTTCACAGCGTATTGAGAGCGAAAGCGAACGTGAGCGTCTGAAGAAAGTGGTCAGCGCTTACTGTGATGAGCAGGGTGGGTTTATTATCCGTACCGCCGCGGAAGGGATCAGTGAAGAAGACCTGGCGTCTGATGCGGCTTACCTGAAGCGTGTCTGGACCAAAGTGATGGAGCGTAAAAAACGCAACCAGACCCGCTACCAGCTCTATGGTGAGCTGGCACTTGCTCAACGTGTTCTGCGTGACTTTGCCGATGCACAGCTCGACCGCATTCGCGTGGATTCCCGTCTGACGTATGAAGCCCTGCTGGAGTTTACTGCTGAATACATCCCCGAGATGCCTGGCTTGCTGGAGCATTACTCAGGGCGTCAGCCGATCTTCGATCTCTATGATGTCGAAAACGAGATCCAGCGTGCGCTGGAGCGTAAGGTTGAACTGAAGTCTGGTGGGTATTTGATCATCGATCAGACCGAAGCGATGACCACCGTTGATATCAATACCGGCGCGTTTGTTGGTCACCGCAATCTGGATGACACTATCTTCAATACCAACATTGAAGCCACGCAGGCGATTGCGCGCCAGCTTCGTCTGCGCAACCTCGGCGGCATTATCATCATCGACTTTATCGATATGAGTAATGAAGACCATCGCCGCCGCGTGCTGCACTCGCTGGAGCAGGCGCTGAGTAAAGATCGCGTGAAAACCAGCATCAACGGTTTCTCACAGCTCGGGCTGGTGGAAATGACGCGTAAGCGTACCCGTGAAAGTGTTGAACATGTGCTGTGTAATGAATGCCCAACCTGCCATGGCCGCGGAACGGTAAAGACGGTTGAGACTGTCTGCTACGAAATCATGCGTGAAGTCGTGCGTGTTCATCATGCCTACGACTCCGATCGTTTTCTGGTCTATGCTTCCCCTGCGGTGGCTGAAGCGTTGAAAGGCGAAGAGTCGCACGCGCTGGCGGAAGTGGAAATCTTTGTCGGCAAACAGGTAAAAGTACAAATTGAACCGCTCTATAACCAGGAGCAGTTTGACGTCGTGATGATGTAAGACGCAGTACGCTGCGTGACCAAAGCTGACAAGGAGAGATGCGTGAGGCGATTGCCGGGGATTTTATTGCTTACAGGGGCAACGCTGGTCGTGATTGTCGCGTTGCTCGTGAGCGGGCTACGCCTCGTTTTACCGCATCTGGACAGCTGGCGTCCGCAACTGCTGGCGAAAATCGAATCCACCACCGGCGTGCCGGTGGACGTAAGCCAGATCAGTGCTAACTGGCAGAATTTTGGCCCGGCGCTCGATGTCCGGGATATCAACGCCAGCCTGAAAGATGGCGGCTACCTGAAAATCAAACGCGTGACCCTTGCGCTGGATGTCTGGCAAAGCCTTCTGCATTTACGCTGGCAGTTTCGCGATCTCACCTTTTATCAACTCCAGTTTTTGACCAATACGCCGCTGTCCGGTGGGGACAGTAGCCAGGGTCTTGAAGCCAACCGTTTCAGCGATCTCTTCCTGCGCCAGTTCGATCATTTCGATCTTCGTGACAGCGAAGTGAGCTTTATTACGCTTTCTGGCCAGCGTGCTGAACTGGCGATCCCACAACTGACCTGGCTCAACGGTAAGGATCGGCACCGCGCGGAAGGACAGGTGAATCTCTCCAGCCTGAACGGTCAGCACGGCGTGATGCAGGTGCGCATGGATCTGCGAGACGATGACGGCTTGCTCAACAACGGTAAGGTGTGGCTTCAGGCCGACGATGTGGATGTAAAACCGTGGCTGGGAGACTGGCTTCAGCAAAATATGCAGCTGGAAACCGCCCGTTTCAGCCTTGAAGGCTGGATGACCCTGACGAAAGGGAAATTTGCCAGCGGCGATATCTGGTTGAAAAAGGGTGGAGCAAGCTGGAAGGGTGAGAAACAGCAGCATCAGCTTTCCGTCGATAACCTCACCGCGCACGTGACGCAGGAGAAAGGAGGCTGGCAGTTTGCCATTCCGGATACGCGCATCACCATGGACAACAAGCCGTGGCCGCGTGGCGCGCTGATGCTTGCCTGGATGCCGGAGCAGGATGTGGGAGGAGCGGCCAGTAAACGCAGCGATGAGTTGCGCATTCGCGCCAGTAACCTGGATTTGGCCGCAATAGAAGGTCTGCGCTCAATGGCGGCGAAGCTCTCTTCGGATCTCGGGGAAATCTGGCAGGCCACGCAGCCGAGCGGAAAGATTGATACTTTGGCGCTGGATATTCCGCTCCAGGCGACGGAAAAAACCCGCTTCCAGGCGACCTGGAAAGATCTTGCCTGGAAGCAGTGGAAGTTACTGCCAGGCGCGGAGCACTTTAGCGGCAAGCTGGAAGGCAGCGTAGAGAATGGCAGGCTGACGGTCGATATGCATGACGCCAGAATGCCTTACGAGACGGTCTTCCGCGCGCCACTGGAAATTGAACAAGGCAGTGCGGTACTTAACTGGCTCAAGAATGATAAGGGCTTCCAGCTCGATGGCCGCCATATCGACGTAAAAGCCAAAGCCGTGCATGCGCGCGGTGATTTTCGCTATCTGCAACCAGAGGGTGATGAGCCGTGGTTGGGGATTCTGGCCGGGATCAGTACCAACGATGGTTCTCAGGCCTGGCGCTATTTCCCGGAAAACCTGATGGGGAAAGCGCTGGTGGACTATCTGAGCGGCGCGATCCAGGGTGGACAGGCGGATAACGCCACGCTGGTCTATGGCGGTAACCCGCATCTTTTCCCGTACAAACATAATGAAGGTCAGTTCCAGGTCCTTGTGCCGTTGCACAATGCCACCTTTGCGTTCCAGCCAGGCTGGCCAGCACTGAAAAACCTGGATATCGAACTTAACTTCCTCAATGACGGATTATGGATGAAGTCAGACAGCGTCGCGCTGGGTGGTGTGACGGCCAGCAATCTGACGGCCAACATCCCGGATTATTCAAAAGAGAAACTGCTGATTGATGCCGACATCAACGGCCCGGGCAAAGCAGTAGGACCGTATTTTGAGGAGACGCCGTTGAAAGCGTCGCTGGCGGCGACACTACAACAATTGCAGCTTGATGGCGATGTGAATGCTCGCTTACATCTTGATATCCCGCTGGACGGAGAGATGACCACCGCCAAAGGCGACGTCCGTCTGAAGAATAACAGCCTGTACATCAAACCTCTTGAAAGCACGCTGAAAAATCTCAGTGGGCAGTTCAGTTTTGTGAACGGTAACCTGAAGAGCGAGCCGCTCACTGCCAGCTGGTTTAATCAACCCGTAAATATCGACTTTACGACCACTGAGGGTGAAAAGGCGTATCAGGTGGCTGTCAATCTCGATGGTAACTGGCAGCCAGCGCGTATGGATGTACTGCCGAAGCCGATTGAAGCGTCAGTGGATGGGTCGGCATCCTGGAAGGGGGACGTGGCAATCGAACTGCCTTATCACGCTGGCGCACATTATAAGGTCGACATCACGGGAGACCTGAAAAACCTTCATAGCCAGCTACCTGCGCCGCTGGATAAACAGGCCGGACAGCCGCTGTCAGTCAAGCTTAACGTCGATGGCAACCTGAACAGCTTCGAGCTGACCGGAAGCACGGCCGGGAAAAATCACTTCAACAGCCGCTGGCTGCTTAACCATAAGCTCACACTCGACAAAGCCATCTGGACAACAGATAGCCGCTCAATACCACCGCTACCAGAGCAGGCGGGCATTGAGCTGAATCTCCCGCCGCTGGACGGTGCAGAGTGGCTGGCGCTGTTCCAGAAAGGCGTTGGGCAAAACGTTGATGAAACCGCTCAGTTCCCGCAGGCCATTACCGTACGTACACCGTCGTTGATGTTGGGTGGGCAGCAGTGGAACAACCTGAGTATTGTTTCTCAGCCAACGGCTAACGGCACGAAAGTCGAGGCCCAGGGCAGAGAGATCAACGGCGCGCTGACCATGCGTAATAACGCACCGTGGCAGGCAGCGATCCGCTACCTCTACTACAACCCGACAGCTGCGAGCGGGAACGGTCAACCGGCAAATACATCGCCGTTAAGTAATACATCCCGCGTCGACTTTACTGGCTGGCCTGATCTCCAGTTGCGCTGTGCCGAATGCTGGCTGTGGGGGCAAAAATATGGCCGTATCGACGGTGATTTCGCTATTCAGGGAAATACGCTAACGCTCACCGGCGGCCTGGTCGATACCGGTTTTGGTCGCATGACGGCTACCGGAGAATGGGTGAATAACCCGGGCGGGCAACGTACCTCTCTGAAGGGCGACATTAAAGGCAACAAACTGGATGCTGCGGCCAATTTCTTTGGCATCACCACACCGTTGCGTGGCTCATCATTTGACGTTGATTACGATCTTCACTGGCGTGCCGCGCCGTGGACGCCGGACGAAGCCTCGCTGAACGGCATCCTGAAAACCCGCTTCGGTAAAGGTGAAATCGCCGACGTAAGTACAGGGCGCGCCGGGCAGATCCTGCGACTGCTGAGTTTTGATGCGCTGCTGCGCAAGCTGCGCTTTGATTTTAGCGATACCTTCAGCGAAGGGTTCTACTACGATTCCATCCGCAGCACGGCGTGGATCAAAGACGGCGTTATGCACACGGACGACACGCTGGTGGACGGCCTGGAAGCGGATATCGCGATGAAAGGCTCGGTCAACCTCGTGCGTCGAGAGCTGGATATGGAAGCCGTGGTGGCGCCGGAAATTTCCGCGAGCGTTGGCGTGGCAGCAGCCTTTGTGGTGAACCCGATTGTCGGTGCGGCGGTGTTTGCCGCCAGTAAAGTGCTGGGGCCGCTGTGGAGCAAGGTCTCCATTCTGCGCTACCACATTACCGGCCCGGTAGATAAACCGCAGATTAATGAAGTGCTGCGCCAGCCGCGCAAAGAAGCACAGCAATGATTTGACGTGGGCAGGTAATTGCCTCACTCTCAATAAATACGATCTTTATACCGCCACAGGCGGCAACGAACGAGTAGCAATACGATGAGTCTGAACCTGGTAAGTGAACATTTGCTCGCAGCGAACGGCCTGAGCCATCAGGACCTGTTCTCCATTCTTGGTCAACTGACCGAACGCCGTCTCGACTACGGCGATCTCTATTTCCAGTCGAGCTATCACGAATCCTGGGTTTTAGAAGACAGCATCATCAAAGACGGCTCTTATAACATCGACCAGGGCGTCGGTGTCCGTGCCGTCAGCGGCGAGAAAACCGGTTTTGCCTATGCCGATCAGATTAGCCTGGCCGCCCTGGAGCAGAGTGCTCAGGCTGCGCGTACCATTGTGCGTGATACCGGCGATGGTCGTGTGAAAACGCTGGGTGAAGTGCAGCACTCTGCGCTCTATACCAGCATTGATCCGCTGCAGAGCATGAGCCGTGAAGAGAAGCTGGATATTCTGCGCCGCGTGGACAAAGTGGCGCGTGCTGCCGACAAGCGTGTGCAGGAAGTCTCTGCCAGCCTGAGCGGTGTCTATGAGCTGATTCTTGTTGCGGCGACGGACGGTACTCTGGCAGCGGATGTTCGTCCGCTGGTCCGTCTCTCCATCAGCGTACAGGTTGATGACGACGGCAAACGCGAGCGCGGTTCAAGCGGCGGTGGCGGTCGTTTCGGCTATGACTGGTTCCTGGGCGATGTTGACGGTGAAGCACGCGCTGACGCGTGGGCAAAAGAAGCCGTGCGCATGGCGCTGGTGAATCTGAATGCCGTTGCAGCACCGGCGGGGACATTCCCGGTCGTTCTGGGCGCTGGCTGGCCGGGCGTACTGTTGCACGAAGCGGTGGGTCACGGTCTGGAAGGTGACTTTAACCGTCGCGGTACGTCTGTATTCAGCGGCCAGATGGGGCAGCTTGTCTCGTCTGAGCTTTGCACCGTGGTGGATGATGGCACCATGCGCGATCGCCGTGGCTCGGTGGCTATCGACGATGAAGGCACGCCTGGACAGTACAATGTGCTGATCGAAAACGGTGTGCTGAAAGGCTACATGCAGGACAAACTCAACGCGCGCCTGATGGGCGTAGCGCCAACGGGTAATGGTCGTCGTGAGTCCTATGCGCATCTGCCGATGCCGCGTATGACTAACACCTACATGCTGCCGGGCAAATCCACACCGCAGGAGATTATCGAATCCGTCGATTACGGTATCTTCGCACCAAACTTTGGTGGCGGCCAGGTGGACATCACCTCCGGTAAATTTGTCTTCTCTACCTCAGAAGCGTATCTGATTGAGAAGGGCAAAGTGACCAAAGCGGTGAAAGGTGCGACGCTGATTGGCTCCGGTATTGAAGCCATGCAGCAGATCTCCATGGTCGGAAACGATCTGAAGCTGGATAACGGTGTGGGCGTCTGTGGTAAAGAGGGCCAGAGCCTGCCGGTTGGCGTAGGTCAGCCGACGCTGAAAGTCGACAATTTGACGGTGGGTGGCACCGCTTGATCTGACGATGCATAAAAAAATGGCGCTACAGAGGTAGCGCCTTTTTTTTAACGCAAGTTACCTAATGGTATTTCCGGATCGGGCTCGTGTGTGATGCGATTACGCAAATCACGACGAATGATTTCGATCGACCAGAACCACACTAAATGACCCACGATTTCTGAGACGTGTTCGTACCATGGAAGTTCGAACAGCGGCGGTGTCAGACCCATCAGCGGGAAGGAGATCATGTGGACAAAAAGCTGGGCTAACGCACCTGCAAGCAAACCTTGCCAGAGTTTAATTTTCGGGAAGACTTCCGCAACTACACAATATCCTACAGCGAAGACAATTGAGAAAATAATATGTGTTACGCCGACCCAGTTAAATATATGTCCGGCAAATGTATAAACCGCCGCGTTAGGATCGGCAATACCCAGCCAGTCGCGTAAAAATACATAAGGTGGGTTGAGAAAATTGCGCGAACAATCAATCTGACTTGCGGCTCTAATTAATTGCTCTGGTCCGCATGCGCCAGTGAATAAATCGGTGGGACTACGTGGCGGAAGCGGAACCTCGGCTCCCCATTTCACGAAGGCCGAGACAATCCCGGCTATCAAACCAATGAACGCGGCGAGTCCATAGCGCCTGCGCGAAGGTGGTGTTTGTTCAAATATATTCATTTCTTTTCCTTGTTTAATGTCATCCTGTGAAATACATTTTATTATTCATATCAGTAACAAATTAATAACAGTCTGAATGACAGACTTCTTATAAGGTAATGGGAGGGTAACTGAAGTGTCAATTAGCTATTACTGATAGTGGCGAGGGAAAATTCCTGAATGAATGCGCGTCTCATCCAGGACATATTCGTGCAAAATATGTGTTCCGCGACTAATAGATTATTCCTTACTTCTTCCGCGCATCCCCTGAAATAACTCCGCCACGTCCACAAAATAGTCGGTCAGATAGTTAATACACACCTGCACCTTGAGTGGTAGCTTGTCTTTTTCTGTGTACAGGGCATACACCGGGCGCGGATCGGACTGGTAGCGAGGGAAGAGGATCTCCAGTACACCGCTGTTGATCTCGTTGATCACCCACATCAACGGCACGTAGGCGATCCCGGCTCCTGCCACTAACCAACGTGAAATGGTCATTGGATCGTTGGTGATAAACCGGCCTTCTGGCAACAGTCTGGTGGAGAGCCCTTCCGGAGCAATCAGTTCGAATTCATTATCCGGTCGAACGCTGTATTCCAGCCATGAGTGGTTGGTGAGGTCGGCGGGTTTCTCAGGGACCCCGTACTGCGCCAGATAGCTTTTCGAGGCGCAAACCACCATCGGCATGCTGCCCAGCCTGCGCGAGAAAAGGCTGGAATCCTGCAACGCTCCAACGCGGATAACCACATCCAGACCATCGGCAATCAGATCCGGCGCCGGAATACCTGTCACCAGATTCACGGTTAATCCGGGATACTCTTTCAGCATGTCCGCTGTCATGGCAGCGAGGACATTTTGTGCCATAGTTGAAGAACAACCGATGCGCAGTGTGCCGATAGGTGTGTTGTTGAAAGCATAGAGTTGTTCGTGGACATCCTGCACTTCAAGCAGCATGCGGCGACAACCCTGATAGTAAATTTTACCCGCTTCTGTCAGCCCAATGCTGCGGGTACTGCGATTGAGCAGCTTGACCTGAAGCTCATCTTCCAGTTTGGACACCGTCTGGCTGATTGAAGAGACGCTCATCTGAAGCTGGCGTGCAGCAGCGGTAAAAGAGCCCAGTTCAACCACTTTGGCGAAAACCGACATGCGTTTTAAACGTTCCATTGTTCACTCTGGCTTAAAAGTGATTTAGATCACATATTATAGATAACAGCATAACAGTTACGTTAATATATTATTAATTACTTAACGGCTGCGCCATTCTCGCCCGGCATATCTTGCTCTCCTGCGATGGCGTGCGCTAAAAAATTCTGTAGCCTGCACTCTCTCTTATCAAGGTCAACATGAGTCTGTTTCCCGTTATCGTGGTGTTCGGTCTGTCGTTCCCACCGATATTTTTCGAGCTTCTTTTATCACTGGCGATCTTCTGGCTGGTGCGCAAGGTGCTGGTTCCTACCGGGATCTACGATTTCGTCTGGCACCCTGCATTGTTCAATACCGCGCTGTATTGCTGCCTGTTTTACCTGATATCGCGCATGTTTGTCTGAGGTTGACGTGAAAACACTAACAAGAAAAATCTCCCGAACCGCCATCACCATGGCGCTGGTTATCCTCGCCTTCATCGCTATTTTTCGGGCCTGGGTCTATTACACGGAATCACCGTGGACACGTGATGCGCGTTTCAGCGCCGATGTCGTGGCCATAGCCCCCGACGTGGCTGGCCTTATCACGGCGGTCAACGTTCACGATAACCAACTGGTAAAAAAAGATCAGGTACTGTTCACCATCGATCAGCCTCGCTACCAGAAAGCACTGGAAGAAGCGGAAGCTGACGTGGCCTATTATCAGGCGCTGGCGGCAGAGAAACGCCGTGAGGCTGGCCGTCGTAACCAGTTGGGTGTTCAGGCCATGTCCCGCGAAGAGATCGACCAGTCCAATAACGTGCTGCAAACCGTGCTCCACCAGATGGCCAAAGCGCAAGCGACGCGCGATCTGGCAAAGCTCGATCTGGAGCGCACCGTAATCCGCGCGCCGGCGGATGGCTGGGTCACTAACCTTAATGTCTATGCCGGGGAATTTATCACCCGCGGCTCAACGGCCGTGGCGCTGGTTAAACAGAACTCCTTCTACGTGCTCGCCTATATGGAAGAGACTAAGCTTGAGGGCGTGCGTCCGGGTTATCGTGCCGAAATTACACCGCTTGGCAGCAACCGCGTCTTTAAAGGCACCGTCGACAGCGTCGCCGCAGGGGTGACCAACGCCAGCAGTTCTAAGGATGCAAAAGGGATGGCGACGGTGGACTCTAACCTGGAATGGGTACGTCTGGCTCAGCGTGTGCCGGTGCGTATCCATCTGGACGAACAGCAGGGAAATGTTTGGCCTGCGGGTACCACGGCGACGGTGGTGATTACCGGCGCTAAAGACCGGGATGCCAGCCAGGAGTCGATGTTCCGTAAAATTGCCCACCGTCTGCGCGAGTTTGGCTAATCGCTATGGGTATCTTTTCCATCGCCAACCAGCACATTCGCTTTGCCGTGAAGCTGGCGAGTGCCATTGTGCTGGCACTGTTTGTCGGCTTCCACTTCCAGCTTGAAACCCCGCGCTGGGCGGTGCTGACGGCGGCAATTGTCGCGGCTGGTCCGGCATTCGCGGCCGGTGGTGAACCTTACTCTGGCGCGATCCGCTATCGCGGGATGCTGCGTATCATTGGGACGTTTATCGGTTGTTTCGCGGCGCTGACCATTATTATTTTGATGATCCGCACCCCACTGCTGATGCTGATGGTGTGCTGTATCTGGGCGGGCTTCTGCACCTGGGTCTCGTCTCTGGTGAAAGTAGAAAACTCCTACGCCTGGGGACTGGCGGGTTACACCGCGCTGATTATCGTCATCACTATCCAAAGCGAGCCGCTGCTTGCACCACAGTTTGCGGTGGAGCGTTGCAGTGAGATTGTGATTGGTATTGTCTGCGCGATTGTTGCTGACCTGCTTTTCTCCCCTCGCTCTATCAAGCAAGAGGTGGATCGCGAGCTGGATGCGCTGATTGTTGCCCAGTACCAGCTGATGCAGCTCTGCATCAAGCATGGTGACAGTGAAGAGGTGGATAAGGCCTGGAGCGGGCTGGTACGTCGCACGCAGGCGCTGGAAGGAATGCGCAGTAACCTCAATATGGAGTCTTCGCGCTGGGCCCGGGCGAATCGTCGCCTTAAAGCCCTCAATACGGTCTCCTTAACGCTGATTACCCAGGCGTGCGAAACCTATCTGATCCAGAACACCCGTCCGGAAGCGGTCACCAATACCTTCCGCGAACTGTTTGCCGAGCCGGTGGAAACCGTGCAGGACGTGCATAAGCAGCTTAAGCGCATGCGCCGGGTCATTGCCTGGACAGGGGAACGTGACACACCTGTGACCATCTACACCTGGGTCGGGGCTGCGACGCGTTACCTGCTGCTGAAACGCGGCGTGGTTAGCAATACCAAAATCAGCGCGACGGAAGAAGAGGTGCTGCAGGGAGAAGTGGTGATTAAGGCGGAATCCGCCGAGCGTCATCACGCGATGGTCAACTTCTGGCGTACGACGCTCGCCTGCATGCTCGGTACGCTGTTCTGGTTGTGGACCGGCTGGACGTCCGGCAGCGGTGCAATGGTGATGATCGCCGTTGTGACTGCACTGGCGATGCGTCTGCCTAACCCGCGTATGGTCGCGATTGATTTCCTGTACGGCACCATTGCCGCTCTGCCGATAGGCGCGCTCTATTTCCTGGTGATCATCCCTTCCACGCAACAGAGCATGTTGCTGCTCTGCATAAGTCTGGCGGTAATGGCGTTCTTTATCGGCATAGAAGTGCAAAAGCGCCGTCTGGGATCGTTGGGGGCGCTGGCCAGTACGATTAACATCATTGTGCTGGATAACCCGATGACCTTCCATTTCAGCCAGTTCCTCGACAGCGCATTGGGTCAGCTGGTGGGGTGTTTCCTGGCAATGATGGTTATTCTGCTGGTACGCGATAACTCACAGGCAAGAACGGGCCGTGTATTGTTGAACCAGTTTGTTTCCGCTGCCGTGTCGTCGATGACCACCAATACCGCACGTCGCAAAGAAAACCACTTACCAGCGCTCTATCAGCAGTTGTTTTTACTACTGAACAAGTTCCCGGGTGACATCGCTAAGTTCCGGCTGGCATTAACCATGATCATCGCGCACCAGCGTCTGCGTAACGCGCCTGTGCCGATCAACGACGATCTGTCGGCTTTCCACCGTCAGCTACGCCGCACTGCCGACCATGTGCTTTCCGCGACCAGCGATGACAAACGTCGTCGTTACTTTACGCAACTGCTTGAAGAGCTCGATATCTACCAGGAGAAGCTGAAGGTCTGGGAAGCACCGCCTCAGGTGACCGAGCCAGTAGGACGGCTGGTGTTTATGCTGCATCGCTACCAGAATGCCCTCACAGATAACTGACTGAAGTAAAAAAGCCGACGCCAAAAGCGTCGGTTTTTTTGTGGCTATACTTAATTCCAGCACGTTCTTACATTCAGAAAGGGAGGACACATGACGACTGAGACGCTTCAGGACCACATCCTTTTTCAGACCGGTTATCTGGTTAATGGCATCTGGAAAACGCTGGACACGACGTTTGATGTTCTTAACCCGGCGACCGGCGAGGTCATCGCTAAAGTCGCGAAAGCGGGTAAAGCGGAAACCGAAGCTGCGATTGCCGCAGCCACTAATGCTTTCCCGGCTTGGCGAGCCAAAACCGCGAAAGAGCGTTCGGCGATCCTTTACCGCTGGTACGAACTGATTATTGAAAATAAACACTGGCTCGGGCAGCTAATGACCACCGAGCAGGGCAAGCCTCTGAAAGAAGCGGAAGGTGAAGTAGAGTACGCCGCCAGCTTTATCCAGTGGTTTGCCGAAGAGGCCAAGCGCGCTAACGGGGAAATTATTCCGCCGATCAAACCCGGTTCCCGCATTCTGGCAACCCGCGAGCCCATTGGTGTGGTCGCGGCGATTACACCGTGGAACTTCCCGATGGCGATGCTCACCCGTAAATTAGGCCCGGCGCTTGCTGCGGGCTGTACCGGGGTGATCAAACCAGCCAATAACACGCCGCTCAGTGCTTTTGCGCTGCTTACCCTGGCTAAGCAGGCAGGTGTGCCCGACGGTGTCCTCAACGCCGTGGCCGGGAATACCCATGAAATCAGTGACGCGATCATGGCCAGCCGGGACGTACGTAAAATCTCCTTTACCGGTTCGACTTCCGTCGGCAAAACGCTGGTGCGTAACGCCGCAGACACCATGAAAAAAGTCTCGATGGAACTGGGGGGGAATGCCCCGTATATCGTTTTTGAGGATGCGGATATCGACGCAGCGGTTAAAGGTGCTATCGCCAACAAATTCCGTAATGCCGGGCAGGTCTGCGTGAGCGTTAACCGTTTCTATATTCAGGAAACCGTCTACGACAAGTTTGTGAATAAACTTGCCGATGCGGTGAAGGCGCTGAAGGTGGGTAATGGTCTTGAAGAGGGGGTTGTCGTCGGACCGCTGATTGAACCTGCTGCGGTCAACAAGGTACGTGAGCATGTCGACGATGCCGTTGCCCGCGGGGCAACCGTACTGGCAGGGGGGAAACCCCATCCACTTGGCGGGAATTTCTGGATGCCAACTGTACTGGGTGACTGCCATGAAGGCATGAAGCTGGCAGAAGAAGAGACGTTTGGCCCGGTAGCGGCGTGCTTCCGTTTCACCTCAGAAGATGAGGTCATCCAGCGTGCCAACAACACGCCTTATGGCCTGGCGGCTTACTTCTATACCCAGAATCTTTCACGCGTTTTCCGTGTTTCTCAGGCTATCGAGAGCGGGATGATTGGCATTAACGAATGCGCCGTTTCCACGGAACTGGGACCCTTTGGCGGCGTAAAAGAGTCAGGTCTTGGACGCGAGGGCTCCGTGCTTGGGCTGGAAGAGTATCTGGAAGTCAAAACCCTGCATATCGGGGGATTATAATAGACAGGGCGGCGGCAGCTGCCGTTCGCGTGGACTGGGTGGCTGGCAATGAAAACCTATACCTTTGATTTTGACGAGATCGACAGTCAGGAAGACTTCTATCGTGAATTTATCCGGGTGTTTGATCTTGAACGGGAAAGCGTGACGAATCTGGATACCCTGTGGGACGTGGTGACCGGCAGTCTGTTGCCACTCCCGCTGGAGATTGAGTTCACTCATTTACCCGATAAGCTGCGCAGACGTTTTGGCGCATTGATATTACTGTTCGATGAAGCGGAAGAAGAACTGGAAGGGCAACTGCGTTTTAACGCGCGCCATTGAATGGCATAAAAAAGCCCCTGACCAGCAGGTCAGGGGCAAGTCGTATGATGAAATACGACGAGGGTTTATTTGTACAGCTCTGCTGTTGCATGCCAGTGGTCACCCTGATTCAGTTCGGTGACACGATAGCTGCTGGCGCCTGCTTTTTCAGCTTTTGCGGCCAGTTCGTGACGAATATCCATGGGTGAGCCAGTGACAGACGTTACGGATACACTGCCCATAGACTGCAGATTTTGTGCCTGGTCGGCATTCACTTGCTGTACGGCTGCACTTGCGCCGAAAGAGAGAACTGAGGCCAGACCGAGGGTTGCGATGATCAATTTGGTTTTCATAGTCTTTACTCTTGAATAGGGTTGTTGCTCAACGGCGAGAAGGGTTGAAAAGCTATTTTTATGCCTGGTGCCGTTGAGTGGAGATTTATGTCTTCAGTTATTGCTAAACCTTATTTATACAGCTCAGCAGTCGCGTGCCAGTGGTCACCTGAACGTGCTTCAATGATGCGGTAGGATGATGCACCCTGTTCTTCCGCTTTCTTGTTCAACATCTCATGCATGTCCATCGGGGATGTACCGATCGCACCGACAGAAACCGTACCAATTGCCTGGCGGGATTGCGCCTGTTCAGCATTGATTGAGTCAGCAGCGAAAGCACCGAATGACAGGACAGACAGGACGCTCAGCGCCGCTACAGTAGTTTTAATGTTCATGATTTTTACCTCGTCGAATTTTTTAGTGGGGTCTTGTTTCGTGACCCTCATCACAAAATCAAGTATACACTAATAACGGTAAAAATTAATACCAGGCTAATTGTTCCAATTGTTATTACGTGTTAACCAATGCGTTTTTTATAACCAAATTGCATAATATTGAGTGTTTTTTGTCCGCTTTGTGTATTGTTCTCTAATTAAATCATATGGATATCGGATTTTGATTTTTTGTGCGATTTTTTGATTTAGCATTCACCAGATGAATGTTAATAGGTAGTAAAAAGCACTATTTGTCAAAGTCAGGGCAGTGGAATCGAGAGGGAAACGCAGCGGGAGCAGAACGATCCCCGCAGCGGCGCTACGGGGAGAGGGGATTAGAGTTCCTGTTCGAACAGAACCAGAATTGCCTCGTAGAGGTCTTTGACGGAGAAACCATTTGCCGGGGTGGTAAAGATAGTGTCATCCCCGGCAATCGTGCCGAGAATACCTTCCGCTTTACCTAAGGAATCCAGCAGGCGAGCAATCAACTGCGCAGCACCAGGGCTGGTGTGGATCACCACCACGGCGTCGTTATAGTCGATATCCAGAACCAGATTCTTCAGCGGGCTGGAGGTCGTCGGCACGCCAAGTTCAGCTGGCAGGCAATAGACCATCTCCATTTTGGCGTTACGGGTACGCACCGCGCCAAATTTAGTTAACATGCGGGAGACTTTCGACTGATTGATGTTATCGAAGCCTTGTTCCTGTAACGCCTGAACAATCTCTCCCTGAGAACTGAATTTCTCTTCTTTGAGTAGCGCTTTAAACGCCTTTACTAATTCTTCTTGCTTAGACGAGCTTCGCATAAGTCACCCGGAATATGACGATAGAAACAACATTATTATGCATGTGGATGAATTTTTATGCAAATTATCTACCGGGAGGTAGTCTGAAATAATGTTATGAAAGGGAGTGATTTTATCAGATTTCGTTATCAGAAAACATGCCTGGGTCACGCCACGCAAATAAGCTTAAAAGTAAATTAAATGTTATCAAAATGATGTTGTTTTGGTGGCGGGGCAGGGTGTATTGTAACCACCTCTTAATTCGTTGCCGTCTGTCGTCAGATAGTCTTCTGGTGAGAGATAAAGTCGCGTGACCTCAAATTCTTTAGCTACGAAAATTGTAATTATTTACTCGCTGAATTATGGTCGCCGCAACGGAGTTACAGATACTTAAGTTAACCATAATAAGGAGTTTAGGATGAAAGTCGCAGTCCTCGGCGCTGCTGGTGGTATCGGCCAGGCGCTTGCCCTACTACTGAAAACCCAACTGCCTTCAGGCTCAGAACTCTCCCTGTACGATATTGCTCCGGTAACCCCTGGTGTGGCGGTTGACCTGAGCCACATCCCGACAGCTGTGAAAATCAAAGGCTTCTCCGGTGAAGACGCGCGTCCTGCTCTGCAGGGTGCCGACGTGGTGCTGATTTCTGCAGGCGTGGCGCGTAAGCCAGGTATGGATCGTTCAGACCTGTTCAACGTCAACGCGGGCATCGTGAAAAACCTGGTACAGCAGATCGCTGAAATCTGCCCGAAAGCGTGCATCGGTATTATCACTAACCCGGTGAACACCACTGTTGCTATCGCAGCAGAAGTGCTGAAGAAAGCCGGTGTTTACGACAAAAATAAACTGTTCGGCGTGACCACGCTGGATATCATCCGCTCCAACACCTTCGTGGCTGAGCTGAAAGGCAAACAGCCAACAGACGTTGAAGTTCCGGTGATCGGTGGACACTCTGGTGTCACCATTCTGCCTCTGCTGTCGCAGATCCCAGGCGTAAGCTTCTCCGAGCAGGAAGTGGCTGACCTGACCAAACGTATCCAGAACGCGGGCACCGAAGTGGTGGAAGCGAAGGCGGGTGGCGGTTCTGCAACCCTGTCTATGGGCCAGGCGGCTGCACGTTTCGGCCTGTCACTGGTTCGCGCTCTGCAGGGCGAGAAAGGCGTTGTAGAATGCGCTTATGTTGAAGGTGATGGCGAACACGCTCGCTTCTTCTCTCAGCCGCTGCTGCTGGGTAAAAACGGTATCGAAGAACGTCAACCTATCGGCAAGCTGAGCGCGTTTGAACAACACGCGATGGAAGGCATGCTGGATACCCTGAAGAAAGATATCACCCTGGGCGAAGAGTTCGTTAACAAGTAAAACGAACCGTCTTACGTAGGCCGGGTAAGCGTTAGCGCCACCCGGCAAAAAAAACCGAAGCACTCACTGGCTTCGGTTTTTTTATGGCAGTCAGTTTGTTGCCGGGTATTCCTGAACCGTCACCTGCAGCGTGAGTTTCTTATCATTGCGCATGACTTCAACAGGGATAATAGACCCCGGGCGGATCTCTGCGACCTGATCCATGGTTTCCAGAGCCGAGACCGCTGGGGTACCATTAACCGACACAATGACATCGTTAACCTGAATTCCCGCGTTGTCTGCCGGGCCGCCAGGTGACACTTCGTTGACCACGATGCCCTGAATCTGATCAATACCGCCGCCCTGGTTATGCATTGGTGCAATTTCACGGCCACCAATTCCGATATAACCACGGATCACCCGTCCATCGCGGATCAGTTTATCCATAATTTTGGTCGCCAGCTGGAACGGAATGGCAAAGCCGATCCCTTCCGGTGTCTCGCCGTCGTTGCTCTTGTCGAACGAGAGGGTATTGATGCCCATCAACTCACCCAGTGAGTTCACCAGCGCACCGCCGGAGTTACCGCGGTTGATCGACGCATCGGTTTGCAGGAAGTTCTGCCGCCCGGATGGGTTGAGACCAATACGACCCGTCGCACTGATAATTCCCTGGGTAATCGTCTGGCCCAGGTTATAAGGGTTACCGATAGCCAGGACGACGTCACCAATGTGAGGGGTGCGTTTACGATTAATTGGAATGATCGGCAAACCGCCCGTGGCGTTGATTTTCAGGACGGCCAGGTCGGTCAGGCTGTCAGACCCCACAAGTAACGCCTCAAACACGCGGCCATCCTGCAGGGCAACGATAATCTGGTCTGCATCGTTAATCACGTGCTTGTTGGTAATAATGTAGCCGCGTTCGTCCATAATCACCCCGGAGCCGAGGGTGCGGATCTCCAGCTGGTTATGGGTTGCACTATTTAGGCCGCGGTTATAGACATTCACCACGGCAGGTGCGGCACGGCGAACGGCCTGGTTATAGGTAGCCGGCGTTTCATCCGTGCTGTCGAACTCGGGAGCCGTCAGCTTGTTGAACTGACGTAAAGACGGCATTGCCGCCAGCAACAGGCCGCCGACAATCAAACCGATGACAATTGAACGTAAGAGCTTTAAAAGCATGATGCGCGTGTCGTTAAAAAAGGGACGATTTGCAGCATAACATGAGTTATCCGGACATCACACGCAGCGGTGATGTCCGGCATCGCAAATGCTTAGCGCAACAGAATATAGATAGACTCATTACCACGCATAACCTGCAGGGCAATGACCGCTGGTTTACTTTCCAGTACCTTGCGCAGCTCGGCGATGGATTGCACGCGATTGCGGTTTACGCCAATGATGACATCATCCTGATGTAATCCGGCCTGCGCGGCAGGACTGCTCTTCTCAACGGTGTCGATGCTAATGCCTTTCGTACCGTCTTTCAGTTGCCCATCGCTTAACGTTGCCCCTTGTAACGCCGGGGCGATAAGCTCAGCACTGGCAGATGACGAGGTACTCTTATCCAGCGTGACTTCAACGTCCAGCGGCTTGCCGTCACGAATCAGTCCCAGTTTCACTTTGGCACCAGGTTCTGTCGTGGCAATGCGTGAACGCAACTCTGCGAAGCTGCTCAACGGTTTACCGTTCAGGCTGACGATCACATCGCCTGACTTCACGCCGGCTTTTGCCGAACCGGAGTTTGGCAGGACTTCACTCACAAATGCGCCCCGCTGCACGTTGATGTTGAACGCTTTGGCGATATCCGCGCTCATCTCCATTCCCTTGATCCCCAACAGCCCGCGCTTGATTTCACCGAACTGGATCAACTGCTGGGCCAGCGTTTTGGCCATGTTACTGGGGATGGCAAAACCAATCCCAATACTGCCGCCACCCGGGGCCAGAATAGCCGTGTTAATCCCAATCAGCTCGCCATTCAGGTTGAGCAATGCCCCGCCGGAGTTCCCGCGGTTAATGGAGGCATCCGTCTGAATAAAGTTTTCCAGCCCCTCCAGATTCAGACCGCTACGACCCAGTGCCGAGACGATCCCGGAGGTGGCGGTCTGCCCTAAACCAAAGGGGTTGCCTACGGCAACGGCAAAATCACCAACACGCAGTTTGTCGGAGTCCGCAATGGCAATCTGAGTCAGGTTGCTCGGGTTCTGCACCTGCAACAGCGCGATGTCGCTCTGGTCATCGCCGCCAATCAGTTTGGCATCAAATTCACGTCCATCATTAAGCTGTACGCTGATTTTATCGGCCTGGCTGATGACATGGTTGTTGGTCAGAATATAGCCTTTGGCCGCATCAATAATGACACCTGAACCCAGACCTTCAAAAGGCTGAGCCTGCTGGTCGGGAGCCTCATCGCCAAAATATTTTTTCAGTTCTTCCGGTACGCGTTGGCTTTGTACAGCCGTACCCTCAACCTGTACGCTGACGACCGCAGGCAACACTTTTTCCAGCATCGGCGCGAGGCTTGGAATGGCCGCCTGACCGGGCACCTGAGAGGGGATGGCGGCAAGGGCAGGGAAGGACGCCGAGAGAGATAACCCGACACTTAACGCGATAGCGCTCAACAGCTGGTTTTTTTTCTTCATCGATGTTGACTCTCGTAACCTGGAATAAAGGAAAAACGGCCCCAAAAACACGTTGATGTTATTGAATTTTAAACCGCTGAACAATGAGGTGTTTAACTAAATGATAGCTGGGGTCATGAAGAAAGGACGGGCGCAATCGCTGCGCCCGTAAAATAAATTCAGGTTGTGCGATTAATCGCGTTTTACACCGCCACGCAGCAGGCCGGAAGCACCATCTGAATAGTCACGAGGCATCTGAACGGGCGCCTGATCGTTACCAGCTTCAGAGTCTGCCAGACGGTTGCGGAACGGATTGGTTTCCGCGGTCATTTCCGGCAGCAGGCTGCTGGAGCTTTTTGCCATATGTTGATACAGCTGACGATAGTCGGTTGCCATGTTGTCCAGCAGCTCGGCGCTACGGGCAAAGTGGCTGACCAGCTCTTCACGATACTCTTCCAGCTCAGATTTGTTCTTTTCCAGTTCGTACTGCAGTGACTGCTGCTGACGCAATTTTCGATTACCGAAACGCATGGCCACAGCACCGATGACGATGCCGACGACTAAACCGATTAGCGCATATTCCCAGGTCATGAACTTCTCCCGTTGTCTTGTTGTTCCGTAGGGTGTTGGCTCGGCTCCTGCCTGTGCCTGATAATGCCACTATAACCGCTATTTCTGTAGAAGTGGAATCCTGACGTATCATCGCGTAGTGTAGAACGGCCTTTTTTTCATCAGTCACGGCTGCTGGTGAGGTTTAATTGAAGGAATAACAATAAGATTATGCAAAACCTGTCCCCTGCATCGCGTTATCAACTGGCCCTTAACGAGGGAACTCATCAAGCGGATGACGTTCAACGTGAGGCGGTAAGCCGCCTGGAGATGATTTATCAGGAACTCACGGTAAAACCCGCGGAAGCGGAACAACGTGGTGGACTGAAGGTGGCGTTAGGGCGGTTGCTCGGGAAAAAAGAGCCACAGATTCATGCTCCGGTGCGCGGCTTATATATGTGGGGCGGCGTAGGGCGCGGAAAAACCTGGTTGATGGATCTGTTTTATCTGAGTCTGCCGGGCGCACGTAAGCAGCGTCTGCACTTCCATCGTTTTATGCTGCGGGTTCATGAAGAACTGACCGCACTGCAGGGCAAAAGTGATCCGCTGGAGATTGTGGCCGACAGGTTCAAGGCGGAAACGGACGTGCTCTGCTTCGATGAATTTTTTGTTTCTGACATCACCGATGCCATGCTGTTAGGCGGTCTGATGAAAGCGCTGTTTGCTCGCGGGATTACGCTGGTTGCCACGTCAAATATCCCGCCTGATGAACTGTATCGCAATGGTTTGCAACGGGCGCGTTTCCTGCCTGCCATTGATGCCATCAAACAGTATTGTGACATTATGAATGTGGATGCCGGGGTGGATTACCGGCTGCGTACGTTGACCCAGGCGCACCTGTGGCTCTCACCACTGAACGCCGAGACTACCCATCAAATGGATACACTCTGGCTGGCGCTGGCGGGGGCAAAACGTGAAAACGCTCCGGAGCTTGAGATTAACCACCGCCCGTTGCCCACGCTTGGCGTAGAGAATCAAACGCTGGCCGTCTCCTTTACAACACTGTGTGTGGATGCCCGCAGTCAGCATGACTATATTGCGCTTTCACGCCTGTTTCATACCGTGATGGTGCTGGATGTTCCGGTCATGACGCGGCTGATGGAGAGCGAAGCACGACGCTTCATTGCGCTGGTGGACGAGTTTTATGAGCGTCACGTCAAGCTGGTGATTAGTGCTGAGGTACCTTTATATGAGATCTACCAGGGAGAGCGGCTGAAGTTTGAGTTCCAGCGTTGCCTCTCGCGCCTGCAGGAGATGCAGAGCGAGGAATACCTCAAGCTTGAGCATATGCCGTAACAAATGCCACCCTCTCCCAACGGGAGAGGGGCTGGGGGTGAGGACACCAGACCGCACAATACCCACCCTCGAAAAACCCATTCCAAATCACATTTAAGGGTCGATCTTTGACCTCAACTTCTCTATAATCTTGCGACCCCACGTTACGAGAAGGTTTTTTTCCCGAAACTTTCTATGTGTCGGCATTAGCTATTCGAAGGGGTAGGTTTGCCGGACTTTGTCGTGTGAACCTCAACTGACTAAACGTTTGGGTGTTCACCAACGTGTAACTTATTATTTGGGTAAGCTTTTAATGAAAACTTTTACAGCTAAACCAGAAACCGTACAGCGCGACTGGTATGTTGTTGACGCGACCGGTAAAACTCTGGGCCGTCTGGCTACTGAACTGGCTCGTCGCCTGCGCGGTAAGCATAAAGCGGAATACACTCCGCACGTTGATACCGGTGATTACATCATCGTTCTGAACGCTGATAAAGTTGCTGTAACCGGCAACAAGCGTACTGACAAAATGTACTACCACCACACCGGCCACATCGGTGGTATCAAAGAAGCGACCTTTGAAGAGATGATTGCTCGCCGTCCTGAGCGTGTGATTGAAATCGCGGTTAAAGGCATGCTGCCAAAAGGCCCGCTGGGTCGTGCTATGTTCCGTAAACTGAAAGTTTACGCAGGTAACGAGCACAACCACGCGGCACAGCAACCGCAAGTTCTTGACATCTAATCGGGATTATAGGCAATGGCTGAAAATCAATACTACGGCACTGGTCGCCGCAAAAGTTCCGCAGCTCGCGTTTTCATCAAACCGGGCAGTGGTAAAATCGTAATCAACCAGCGTTCTCTGGAACAATACTTCGGTCGCGAAACTGCCCGCATGGTAGTTCGCCAGCCGCTGGAACTGGTTGACATGGTAGAAAAACTGGATCTGTACATCACCGTTAAAGGTGGTGGTATCTCCGGTCAGGCTGGTGCGATCCGTCACGGTATCACCCGCGCTCTGATGGAGTACGACGAATCCCTGCGTTCTGAACTGCGTAAAGCTGGCTTCGTTACTCGTGACGCTCGTCAGGTTGAACGTAAGAAAGTGGGTCTGCGTAAAGCACGTCGTCGTCCACAGTTCTCCAAACGTTAATCATTTTCTGCTTACGCAGAACGATTGGCGAAAAACCCGCTTCGGCGGGTTTTTTTATGGATAATGTGCAGGTTATCCACAATATAAATTCATATATCTCCTCTTTTTCCACATTTCCAGAATCCCCTCACCACAAAGCCATCAAAATCTGGTAAACTATCATCCAATTTTCTGCCCAAATATCGGTGAATACTCGATTTTTGTTCGATTCTTGAACAATGTGTCTTCTCTGGGATGGGCGATACAACATCTGGCTGGCCCCTGTTGGGCCGGTAGCAGTAAAAATTCTGAATATACCTGGAGGTTTTCATGGCTGTCGCTGCCAACAAACGTTCGGTAATGACGCTGTTTTCTGGTCCTACTGACATTTATAGCCATCAGGTTCGTATCGTGCTGGCCGAGAAGGGTGTCAGTTTTGAGATCGAGCATGTGGAAAAGGATAACCCACCTCAGGATCTGATCGATCTCAACCCGAGCCAAAGCGTACCGACGCTGGTGGATCGCGAGCTGACCCTGTGGGAATCCCGTATCATTATGGAATATCTGGATGAGCGTTTCCCACATCCGCCGTTGATGCCGGTTTACCCTGTCGCGCGTGGTGAAAGCCGCCTGTACATGCAGCGTATCGAAAAAGACTGGTACTCGCTGATGAACGTTATCGTTAGCGGCTCCTCTTCTGAAGCCGACGCAGCACGTAAGCAACTGCGTGAAGAGCTGCTGGCAATTGCCCCTGTGTTTGGTCAGAAGCCATTCTTCCTTAGCGATGAGTTCAGCCTGGTGGATTGCTACCTGGCACCGCTGCTTTGGCGTCTGCCTACTCTGGGCGTAGAGTTCAGCGGTCCGGGTGCGAAAGAGCTGAAGGGTTACATGACTCGCGTATTTGAGCGTGATTCATTCCTGGCATCGTTAACTGAACCTGAACGTGAAATGCGTCTTGGCCGAGGCTAATGACTGTGGAAATGTCACAACTTACCCCACGCCGTCCGTATCTGCTGCGCGCCTTCTATGAATGGCTGCTGGATAACCAGCTCACGCCGCACCTGGTTGTGGATGTGACGTTGCCGGGTGTGCTGGTTCCAATGGAATATGCGCGTGACGGACAGATCGTGCTGAACATCGCGCCGCGCGCGGTGGGCAACCTGGAACTGGCGAACGACGAAGTGCGCTTTAATGCGCGCTTTGGCGGTGTGCCGCGTCAGGTGTCCGTTCCTCTGGCTGCGGTACTGGCGATCTACGCGCGTGAAAA
The DNA here is from genome assembly GCF_012241585.1 of Pantoea sp. LS15. Lineage (NCBI taxonomy): Bacteria > Pseudomonadati > Pseudomonadota > Gammaproteobacteria > Enterobacterales > Erwiniaceae > Pantoea > Pantoea sp. LS15. The sequence goes on along the minus strand of NZ_JAAVXA010000007.1, from coordinate 191,545 downwards.
CGGCGCGGGTACCATGTTTGAGCCGGAAGCGGCATACGATGAGGATGTTGCCAGCCTGAATGATGACAACGCATCCGATGAGCGCGAAAGCGACACGGTGATGTCACTTATCGATGGCGATAAACCTGATCATCATGACGACAATGATCCTGATGACGATCCGCCTCCGCGCGGTGGTCGTCCGGCTCTTCGCGTCGTCAAATAAAAAAACAGGCCCAATCGGGCCTGTTTTTTTTACACTTCCAGGTAATTCAGTATACCGTCAGCCGCTTTGCGACCTTCGGCAATCGCGGTGACCACCAGGTCAGAGCCGCGAACGATATCGCCACCGGCGAAGATTTTCGGGTTGCTGGTCTGGAAAGCGTTGTCGCTACCTTCCGGTGCAATTACGCGGCCCTGAGAATCCAGCTCCACACTGTGCTTCGCCAGCCACTCCATGCTGTGAGGACGGAAACCGAACGCCATCACGACGGCATCGGCCGGGATCACATGTTCTGAGCCTGCCACGATTTCCGCACGACGACGGCCTTTCGCATCTGGCGCACCCATCTCAGTACGCGCCATCTTCACGCCACTCACTTTACCGTTGGCATTCACTTCAATACCCAGAGGCTGGATGTTGAACTGGAACTCCACGCCCTCTTCACGCGCGTTTTTCACTTCGCGCTTAGAGCCCGGCATGTTCTCTTCGTCACGACGATAAGCACAGATTACGTGCGCGGCATTCTGACGAATAGAGGTACGCACACAGTCCATCGCCGTATCACCACCACCCAGTACGACAACGCGTTTACCTTCCATGCTGACGTATGGCTCATCGGCGGTTTCGCCGTAACCCATAATCTGCTTGGTATTAGCAATCAGGAATGGCAGAGCGTCGTAAACGCCTGGTGCGTCTTCGTTCTCCAGACCACCGCGCATGGACTGATAGGTGCCTACGCCGAGGAATACGGCGTCGTAATCTTTCAGCAGATCGTCGAGCTGCACATCGCGGCCCACTTCCACATTGAGTTTGAACTCGATACCCATGCCGGTGAAGATTTCACGGCGGCGGGTCATCACCTCTTTTTCCAGCTTGAAGGCCGGGATACCGAAGGTCAGCAGACCACCGATTTCCGGATGACGGTCAAAGACCACCGCCTTTACGCCGTTGCGGGTCAGCACGTCCGCACAGGCCAGGCCCGCCGGGCCCGCACCGATGATCGCTACGCGCTTGTCGGTTTGCTTCACGCCGGTCATATCCGGACGCCAGCCCATCTCGAACGCTTTATCGTTGATATAGCGCTCAATGTTACCGATGGTCACTGCGCCAAACTCGTCGTTCAGCGTACAGGAGCCTTCACACAGACGGTCCTGAGGACACACGCGGCCGCACACTTCCGGCAGGGTGTTAGTCTGGTGAGACAGCTCGGCAGCTTCAAAGATACGCCCCTCGTTGGCCAGCTTCAGCCAGTTCGGGATGTAGTTATGCACCGGACATTTCCATTCGCAGTAAGGGTTACCGCAGGACAGGCAGCGGTCTGCCTGTGCTTTGGCCTGGCCTTCTGAAAACGGCTCATAGATTTCAACAAATTCAATTTTACGGATTTTCAGCGGTTTCTTTGGCGGATCAACGCGCTGCAAGTCGATAAACTGGTATACGTTCTGGCTCATCTGAATTCCTTACTGCGCCTGCACACGCAGCTCTGCTGCGCTACGACTACGGTGACCCAACAGTGCTTTTACATCGCTGGACTTCGGTTTAACCAGCGCGAATTTCGCAGAGAATGCTGGCCAGTTCGCCAGGATCTCTTCGCCGCGAGAAGAACCGGTATGCTGCACATGTTCGGTAATCAGACCGCGCAGGTGTTCTTCGTGGATGGCCAGCGTATCAACGTCCAGCACTTCCACCAGCTCCGGGTTCACGCGTTTGCGGAACTCGCCATCTTCATCCAGGACGTACGCAAAACCGCCTGTCATGCCTGCGCCGAAGTTCACGCCGGTTTTACCCAGGACGCATACAATTCCGCCCGTCATGTATTCACAACCGTTATCGCCAATGCCTTCCACCACGGTGATAGCACCGGAGTTACGCACCGCAAAACGCTCACCCGCACGGCCGGCGGCAAACAGACGACCGCCGGTCGCACCGTACAGACAGGTATTACCGATGATGCTTGCTTCGTGGCTGCGGAAAGCTGAACCGACAGGCGGACGCACCGCCAGCAGACCACCCGCCATGCCTTTACCGACATAGTCGTTGGCATCACCGGTCAGATACAGTTCAACGCCGCCTGCGTTCCACACGCCGAAGCTCTGGCCCGCAGTACCGCTGAAGTGTGCGGTAATCGGGTCGGCAGCCAGACCCTGGTCACCATGCGTCTGCGCGATGTAACCAGAGAGCGACGCACCCACGGAACGGTCGGTGTTGCGGATATCAAACCAGAACGTTTTGCTCTGTTTGTCATCCACATAGCTTTTTGCCTGCTGTAACAGCTGCGCATTCAGCACGCCGTTGTCGAACGGTGGATTGTTTTCGGTGCAGTAGACCGCCTTGCCAGGATGAGGCTGTGCGGTTTCCAGCAGCTTAGACAGCTCCAGTTTCTGCTGTTTGGCCGTGAAGCCTTCCAGCTCTTTCAACAGGTCGGTGCGGCCAATCAGGTCTACCAGGCGTTTCACGCCCAGTTGCGCCATCAGCTCACGGGTTTCACGGGCGATGAAGTCAAAGTAGTTGGTTACTTTGAACGGCAGACCGTGATAGTGGTTCTTACGCAGTTTCTCGTCCTGGGTAGCAACACCGGTTGCGCAGTTATTCAGATGGCAAATACGCAGATATTTACAGCCGAGTGCAACCATTGGACCGGTGCCAAAGCCGAAGCTTTCCGCACCCAGAATCGCCGCTTTGATGATATCGAGGCCGGTTTTCAGGCCACCATCCACCTGCAGACGGATCTTGTGACGCAGACCGTTCGCAACCAGCGCTTGCTGAGTTTCCACCAGCCCCAGTTCCCACGGACAACCCGCATATTTCACGGAGGAGAGTGGGCTTGCACCGGTACCGCCGTCATAACCGGCGATGGTGATGAGATCCGCATAGGCTTTTGCTACGCCCGTTGCGATGGTACCGACGCCCGGCTCGGAAACCAGCTTCACGGAGATCATCGCTTTCGGGTTGACCTGCTTCAGGTCGAAAATCAGCTGCGCCAAATCCTCGATAGAGTAGATATCGTGGTGTGGTGGCGGAGAGATCAACGTCACGCCCGGTACGGAGTAGCGCAGTTTGGCGATGTACGGGGTGACTTTATCACCCGGCAACTGACCGCCTTCGCCCGGTTTAGCACCCTGAGCGACTTTAATCTGAATAACGTCGGCGTTGACCAGGTACGCTGGCGTGACGCCAAAGCGACCGGATGCCACCTGCTTGATACGGGACACTTTGTTGGTGCCGTAACGGGCAGGATCTTCGCCGCCTTCGCCGGAGTTCGAGTTTCCGCCGATGCTGTTCATGGCTTCCGCGAGCGCTTCGTGGGCTTCCGGACTCAGAGCACCGATAGACATTGCTGCAGTATCAAAGCGTTTGAACAGCTCAGTGGCTGGTTCAACGTCATCAATACTGACCGCATCATCACCAGGATTCAGTGCCAGCAGATCGCGCAGCGTCGCTGCCGGGCGGTTGTTTACCAGCTCAGCATATTGCTGATAATCGCTGTACTCACCGCTCTGAACCGCCTGCTGCAGCGTACGAACCACGTCCGGGTTGTAGGCATGGTATTCGCCACCGTGAACGTATTTCAGCAGACCGCCCTGATCCAACGGTTTACGTGCCAGCCAGGCGCGTTTCGACAGGTTTACCAGATCCTGCTGGAAGTCAGCAAAACCGGCTCCGCCGATACGGCTGACCACACCCTGGAAGCAGAGGTTTGCGACGTCGTCATGCAGGCCGACCGCTTCAAACAGCTTCGAGCAGCGGTAGGAGGCGATGGTCGAGATGCCCATCTTGGACATGATCTTGTACAGACCTTTGTTGATGCCGTTACGATAGTTCAGCATCACTGCACGGTAGTCTTTGTCGATCGCGCGGGTATCGACCAGACGTGCCAGCGTTTCGTAGGCCAGGTATGGATAAATCGCCGTCGCACCAAAGCCTAACAGCACGGCAAAGTGGTGAGGGTCGCGTGCGCTCGCGGTTTCAACAATGATGTTGGCGTCGCAGCGCAGGCTCTTATCGACCAGACGCGTCTGGATAGCACCGACTGCCATTGGTGCAGGCACCGGCAGGCGATTCTTCGCGATATTGCGGTCAGACAGCACCAGCAGAACGGTACCGTTACGCACCATCTGTTCGGCTTTGTCACACAGGGCATTCACCGTCTCTTCAAGGCTCGCTTCCGCCACGTCGAAGGTGATATCGAGCGTGTCAGCGCGGTAGTGCTCCTCTTTCATGGTGGTGAGCTGTTTGAAATCGGAGTACAGCAGGATCGGCGATTTAAAGGTCAGACGGTGCGCCTGGCCTTCGGCCTCGCAGAAGACGTTCATCTCGCGGCCGATGCTGGTCGCCAGCGACATCACATGGGCTTCACGCAGCGGATCGATTGGCGGGTTGGTGACCTGCGCAAATTGCTGACGGAAGTAGTCGTAAATGATACGTGGCTGACTGGAGAGCACGGCAAACGGGGTGTCATCGCCCATGGAGCCAACGGCTTCCTGGCCGTTTTCACCCAGCACGCGGATAACGGAATCCAGCTCTTCAGCACTGTAGTTAAACTGTTTCTGGAAGCTGGCAAGCGTATCGTCGTCCAGCTCGCGGCTGCCCACTTCTTCATCCGATAAATCTTCGAACGGCACGAGGCGACGCACGTTCTTCTCCATCCACTCTTTGTATGGATGGCGGCTTTTCAGATCGTGATCGGTTTCGGCGGAGTGCAAAATACGTCCACCGCGGGTGTCGATAACCATCAGTTCACCCGGGCCGACGCGGCCTTTCTCAACCACTTCGTCAGGCTGGTAATCCCAGATACCGACTTCGGAGGCACAGGTGATGAGTTTGTCTTTGGTGATGACGTAGCGCGCCGGACGCAGACCGTTACGGTCCAGGTTACAGGCTGCAAAACGGCCGTCGGACATTACGATGCCCGCCGGGCCATCCCACGGCTCCATGTGCATGGAGTTAAAGTCAAAGAACGCGCGCAGCTCCGGATCCATATCCGGGTTGTTCTGCCAGGCAGGTGGCACGAGCAGACGCATGGCGCGAACGATATCCATCCCGCCTGCCAGCAGCAGCTCCAGCATGTTATCCATTGAACTGGAGTCAGAGCCCGTTTCGTTGACGAACGGCGCGGCATCGTGCAGGTCAGGGATCAGTGGCGTCTGGAACTTATAGGTACGGGCGCGTGCCCACTGGCGGTTACCGGTGATGGTGTTGATCTCGCCGTTGTGCGCCAGGTAGCGGAACGGTTGAGCCAGCGGCCAGCGTGGAACGGTGTTGGTGGAGAAGCGCTGGTGGAACAGGCAAATGGCCGATTCCAGACGCAGGTCCGCCAGGTCCAGATAGAAGCGCGGCAGGTCAGCCGGCATACACAGACCTTTATAGATGTTCACCAGGTTCGAGAGGCTACAAACGTAGAACTCTTTATCGTCCTGGAGACGCTTTTCAATGCGGCGGCGGGCAATGAACAGACGGCGTTCCATATCGCGCGGACGCCAGCCCGCAGGCGCGTTAACGAAAATTTGTTCAATACGAGGCAGCGAGGAGAGGGCGATTTCACCGAGCACCCCTTCGTTGGTCGGCACATTGCGCCAGCCCACAATAGACAGGGTTTCACGTTGAAGTTCTTCTTCGACGATGCGGCGTGAGGCGGCAGCTTTTTCAGGATCCTGATTCAGGAACAGCATACCGACAGCGTAGTTTTTGGCTAAACGCCAGCCGCGTTCTTCCGCAACGATACGGAAGAAACGATCCGGTTTTTGCAGCAGCAGACCGCAACCGTCGCCGGTTTTACCATCAGCAAGGATGGCACCACGGTGCTGCATACGGGCCAGTGCGTGAATGGCAGTACGCACTACCTTGTGGCTAGGTTCGCCTTCTATGTGGGCGATCAGGCCGAAACCACAGTTATCCTTCTCAAGGGATTTATCGTACAACATATCAGTGAACCTCCCCAGGCTCGTCGGGCTTCCCACTGAACTTTACCGTGGCGCACAGGCACAGAAAGAGCATGGCGACGGGGTTTGCGTTTCATACGCGGACCTCGCATTCGCCCTCTTTTCATCCTTTCGCGCAGGTAAACAAGTTTGAGGACTTGCTTCAGAGGGAATCTCAATTACTGCATAAATATGATGAGCAGGCCGCTCATCCAGAAAGCTTCCAGCGGATTTCCAACTTATCGGGAATTGGTACACAGGTCAAATGGCAATCTTATTTATACAAAAATGTGCTAAAGCGAGTTTATGTTTTTGTATTTTAATGGTATTTAACTATTTTTACATTGATTAAATGCCCTGAAAGGACATCGCGGAGTGTGATCTGACTCACTATCTGAAAGCGGTATTATCAATGTAGCGTGCTGAATAGCAGTTTTATAGCAGAATAATAATCTGCCATTGACTGCAAACCCGCATAAACCCACTGTTTTTCAGTGAGGGCGCTATAAACGAAAAAAACAATCAGAACATAAGGAAAAGTAATCACAACTGGCGTGAATGAAATTGCAGTAATCCTGAGTATTTATTCATATAGATAAAAGCCGCCCAGGGCGATTGATCCAGGTCATCGCCGACAGAGGCTAAAAATGGCAGGCTTGTCCCCTTTCTCCGGGACGGTCTATCAGATTATGCAGTTACAGAAATTAGTCAATATGTTTGGTGGGGATCTTTTGCAACGCTATGGGCAAAAGGTTCATAAGCTGACGCTGCATGGCGGCTTTAGCTGCCCGAATCGCGATGGCACCATCGGGCGTGGTGGCTGCACGTTTTGTAACGTTGCCTCATTTGCCGACGAAGCGCAGCAGCATCACTCCATTGCAGAGCAACTGTCACATCAGGCCAGTCTGGTGAACCGCGCAAAGCAATATCTGGCCTATTTCCAGGCCTACACCAGCACCTGGGCGGAAGTGCAGGTGCTACGCTCGATGTATCAGCAGGCCATCAGCCAGGCTAACATCGTTGGGCTGTGCGTGGGCACGCGTCCGGACTGCGTACCGGACGCGGTGTTGGACCTGCTCAGCGAGTACAAAGAACAAGGCTATGAGATCTGGCTGGAGCTGGGCCTGCAAACCGCGCACGACAAAACCCTGCACCGCATTAATCGCGGCCATGATTTCGCCTGCTACCAACGCACCACGCGGCTTGCCCGTGAGCGTGGGCTGAAAGTCTGCTCGCATCTGATTGTCGGTTTACCAGGGGAAGGTCAGCAGCATGGTCTTGAAACGCTGGAAAAGGTGGTTGAGACCGGCGTGGACGGCATTAAGCTGCATCCTCTGCATATCGTTACGGGAAGCATTATGGCGAAAGCCTGGGAAGCCGGGCGGTTAAGCGGTATTGAACTCGACGATTACACAGTGACGGCAGGGGAGATGATTCGCCACACGCCACCGGAGATTGTCTACCACCGCATTTCAGCCAGCGCACGCCGCCCAACGCTTCTGGCACCGCTCTGGTGTGAGAACCGCTGGACGGGGATGGTAGAAATCGACCGTTATCTGCAGGAGAACGGCGTACAGGGCTCGGCGCTTGGCCGTCCGTGGGTTCCCCGGCTACCGGCGACGGCCGCCTAACAGACTTCCCAGCATGCCGCGCACGATCTGATTGGTGACCTGCCGCGCGGCGCTTTTCGCCATGGTTTGTACAACGCCATCACGCTTGCCTCCACGCGGACCGGTGCTGCCGAACAGGATGTCTTTGAGGCCGCCGAGAATACCGTCATCGACGGAAACAGACTGGCCTTTGTTGGCTGGCGCATCCTGTGATTCTGTGGTCGCCTGTACCCCTTTCTGCAGCATCTCGTATGCAGATTCTCTGTCCACTTCGTCTTCGTATTTCCCGTACACTGGAGAGTGGTTAATCAGGCCGTTGCGCTCATCATCGGTCACCGGCCCCATGCGCGAGCAAGGCGCAATCACCATGGCGCGCTCCACAACTGACGGGCTACCCTTCGTATCCAGGAACGAGATCAGTGCTTCACCAGTGCCCAGAGCCTGAATAGCGGCTTCGGTATCAAAGGCCGGATTGGCACGCATGGTTTGCGCGGCAGCCTTAACGGCTTTCTGATCTTTCGGCGTAAAGGCGCGCAGGGCGTGCTGCACGCGGTTACCAAGTTGCCCGAGCACGTTGTCCGGAATATCTGACGGATTTTGCGAAACAAACCAGACGCCAACACCTTTGGAACGGATCAGGCGGATAACCTGTTCAATCTTGTCCAGCAGTACCTGTGGGGCATCGTTAAACAGCAAGTGTGCTTCGTCAAAGAAGAACACCAGTTTGGGTTTTTCCAGGTCACCGGCTTCGGGTAGTTGTTCGTAGAGCTCAGAGAGCATCCACAGCAGGCTGGCAGCGTAAAGCTTCGGCATCTGATAGAGCTTCTCAGAACTCAGAATGTTGATGATGCCTTTGCCGTTGCTGTCGGTGCGCATCCAGTCTTTGATATCCAGCATCGGCTCGCCGAAGAAGTGCTCGGCCCCTTGTTGCTCCAGGGTCAGTAACCCACGCTGAATGGCACCCACTGACGCGCTACTGATATTCCCGTACTGGTTCTGGAAGGATTTAGCGTTATCACCGATGTATTGGGTAATGGCGCGCAGATCTTTGAAATCGAGCAGCAGCAACCCCTGATCATCGGCAATACGGAAGATAATATTCAATACGCCGGACTGCACGTCGTTAAGGTTAAGCAGACGGGCCAGTAGTAGCGGACCGAGATCGGAGACGGTCGCGCGTACCGGGTGGCCTTTCTCACCGAAGATATCCCACACCACCACCGGATTGCTGTGCGGCGTCCAGTCCGTAATACCGATATTTTTCAGGCGTTCGAGCAGTTTGTCGGAGGGGGTACCCTCCTGAGCCACACCGGTTAAATCACCTTTCACATCAGCCATAAATACCGGCACGCCAATATCTGAAAGCGATTCCGCCAGTTTTTGCAGGGTGACGGTTTTCCCCGTCCCTGTGGCACCGGTGATCAGACCGTGGCGGTTCGCCATCGCGGGCAGTAAATACAGCTCTTTTTCCAGCGTCCGGGCAATTAACAATGGTGTACTCATAATGCGCTTCCTCTCTTAGTCCTGGGTGGAGTATAGGCAACCTGGTCGCAATTTGGTTGAGTAAATTCCTGACTTTGCGGCGCATTATCCAGCGCGGACTATGCTTTTGCATACGGTTCACAAAATAGTGGGAAACTATGTCCAGATTCTTTTTTAACGATCGCAAACAGCTGGTCAACGATGCCATTGAAGGCATACTGCTTTCTGCACCACACGCGAATCTCGTCAAACTTGATATTGATCCAGCCATCAGGGTCGTCGCGCGAGGTGACTGGGATAAAAGCCGCGTAGCGGTGATCTCCGGTGGTGGCTCAGGTCATGAGCCTGCACATGCCGGGTTTGTCGGCAAAGGTATGCTGACGGCGGCGGTGTGCGGCGATCTGTTTGCTTCGCCGAGCGTGGATGCGGTACTGAACGCCATTGTGGCGGTAACGGGTGATCGCGGTTGTCTGCTGATCGTCAAAAACTATACTGGCGACCGCCTGAACTTCGGTCTGGCAGCGGAAAAGGCCAAACGCTATGGCCTGAAGGTCGAAATGGTGATTGTTGCTGACGACATCGCCCTGCCGGATAACAAGCAGCCACGCGGCATCGCTGGTACGGCGCTGGTGCATAAGATTGCGGGCTATGCGGCGGAGCACGGGAAATCTCTGAGTGAAGTGCGGAATATTGCGCAACAGGCCTGCGATAACCTCTGGAGCCTGGGTGTTGCGATGCAAACCTGTAACCTGCCAGGCAGTGATGATGAAGAAGGGCGAATTAAACAAGGTCATGTGGAGCTGGGGCTCGGTATTCACGGAGAGCCAGGAGCTTCGGTGGTTGATACGCAAAACAGCAAAGCCATTATTGATACGCTGGTCACGCCGTTGAAGGCACAGGCGGGTGAGGGGCGCTTTGCAGTGCTGATTAACAATCTTGGCGGCGTGTCGGCGCTGGAGATGGCGCTGCTCACCAAAGAGCTGGCGCACTCGGCTCTGAAAGAGCATATCGCGTACCTGATTGGCCCAGCGCCGCTGGTGAGTGCCCTGGATATGAAGGGCTTTTCCCTGACGTTATTGAAGCTTAACGATCACTTTGAAAAAGCGCTCCATGAAGAGGTTGAGACGCTGGGCTGGCAAAAACCGGTGGCGTTTGCCCCCTTGCGTGTCCAGGAACATAGCGCGCTCCATGACCGCGTGGAATATACCCCATCTGCTAACGCAAAGGTGGGCGAGTATGTTTCTCTGGTGACAACCACGCTGATTAAGCTGGAAAATCGGCTCAATGCACTGGATGCCAAAGTGGGGGATGGCGATACAGGCTCTACCTTTGCGCAAGGCGCGCGAGACATTGCGCAGCGCCTTGAGGAGCATAAATTACCGCTCAATGACATCCCGACGCTGCTGTTGCTGGTGGGCGAGCGGCTGGCTACGGTGATGGGGGGATCGAGTGGCGTGCTGATGTCGATCTTCTTTACTGCGGCCGGACAAAAGCTGCATGACGGGAAGCCGTTGCCGGAGGCCCTGCTGAGTGGGCTGGCGCAGATGAAGCAGTATGGCGGGGCGGATCTCGGCGATCGTACGCTGATCGACGCGCTACAGCCGGCGCTGGAAGCGTTGCAGAAAGGTGATCTTCACGCGGCGGCGCAGGCTGCGCGACAGGGTGCCGAAGCGACCGCGAAAATGCAGAAAGCCGGAGCGGGGCGTTCGTCGTATGTGAATAAAGAGAACCTGGAAGGGGTGATGGATCCGGGAGCGGTCGCGGTGGCAGAGGTGTTTAACACGTTAGCGAAATAGCAAAGTAGGCCGGGTAAGGCGAAGCCGCCACCCGGCACAATCACATCAAAAATCCGCTTTCAACACCACGCGATAACGGGCTTTGCCGTCACGCACGTGCTGGATCGCTTCGTTGATTTTCGACATTGGATACAGCTCAGTGGTCGGAGCCACTTTGGTGCGCCCGGCAAACTTCATCAGTTTGCGCAACTCGAATGGCGTACCGGTCGCAGAGCCGGACACACTGCGATCCCCGCCAATCAAGGTAAACGCCGGAACGGGCAGCGGCTTCATCACAGCACCTACGGTGTGGAAGTTTCCGCCGTAGGCCAGCGCCTCAAAGTACGGCTGCCAGTCGAGATCGACGTTGACGGTGTTGATGATCAGATCAAACTGGCCTGCCAGCGCGTTCAGTGCTTGCGGATCGCGGCTGTTCACCACCTTGTCTGCACCCATCGCCAGCACTTCTTTCTCTTTCGCCGGGTTCGAGCTGAATGCCGTGACTTCACAGCCCATCGCATGCAGCAGTTTGATGGCGATATGGCCCAGTCCGCCAATACCGATGACGCCCACGCGGCTGGTGGCAGTGATATGGTGCATCAGCAGAGGTTTGAAGACGGTGATACCGCCACACAGCAGCGGACCGGCGGATTCGATATCAATGCTGTCCGGCAGCGGAATGACCCATTGCCAGTCGGCGCGCAGCTTATCGGCAAAACCGCCTTTGTTCAGTATGGTGGGAACGGCGCCTTCAAGGCAGTTGATCTGATTACCGCTGATACAGGCATCGCAGTGACCGCAACTGCGTGCTGTCCAGCCAATGCCCACGCGTTGACCTACTTTCAGTCCTTTGTCCTGCGCGGCGCTACCGAGCGCTACGACGCGGCCAATGACTTCGTGTCCGGCAACCAGCGGGTAGCTGGAGAAGCCCCATTCGTTGTCGATCATCGAGAGATCCGAGTGGCAGATCCCGCAGTAATCAACCTGTACTTCGACGTCTTCTGCTTTTAGTTCGCCCGCATCGTACTCGTACAGCTCAAGTTCTGCACCCGCCTGCGGTGCGGCGTAGCTTTTTATCTTCGACATCGTGTTTCCCCCGTTGTGGTGTGAACTGAGAGTGTAGAGCATTCAGTTCAGCACCGCTTAACAGAAGAGGGCGGCAAGATTATTTACAGATTTTTCAGCATTCTGACTTCGCAATCGACGTGTCCAGTACAGCCCAGCGGTGCATCAATATGCTCAAAGCCCAGATGTTCATACAGGCCAATGGCCTCTTTGAGGAAGGCGGTTGTTTCGAGGTAACAGCGCGTAAAACCCTGCTTACGTGCGTGTTCCAGGGCAATCAGCGCCAGTTTTTTCGCCAGTCCTTGCCCGCGTGCAGTTGGGAGGAAATACATTTTCTGTAGCTCGCAGATATCCGGCTCGCTACAACGGAGTGGCGCCACGCCGCCGCCACCCACAACCAGACCATTCTGTTCGATTACCCAATAGGCATGCCCTGGCTGGCTGTAGAGCTGAAAAAGCTCATCCAGATTTGGGTCTGCAACCGTGTAGCCTTTGTCAGCCGTCAGGCCATATTCGGCAGAAACGGTGCGGATAACGGCGGCGATAGCCGGGTTATCCTGCTCAGTGATCCGACGCATCGTCGTCGCGACGGGGGTAATCACGCTCATAGTATGACTCATTACAAAAATTGACACATAACTGCTGTTAATAGCACCGCAGAAAGGGGAGTGCAAGCGAGGAGTTTTCAGGAAGGTTACCCCTTACGCCCTGAAGCGTAAGGGGTAAAAGCATTACAGGGCGGCAATCACTGCCTGCTGCTCAATCAGTTTGGTCTTCGCATCGGCGAAAGCAACCAGACGCTCACGCTCTTTGGCGATGACCGCTTCCGGCGCGCGGGCCACAAAGCCTTCGTTCGCCAGTTTGCTTTCGATTTTGCCGATTTCCACGTCGACTTTCGCCACTTCTTTCGCCAGACGAGCCAGCTCAGCGTCTTTGTCGACAAGTCCTGCCATCGGGATCAGCAACTCTGCGCCGTCGATGATTTTGGTCACGGATACCGGACCTTTATCATCCGCAGGCAGCACAGTGATGCTTTCAAGACGTGCCATGGTTTTCAGGAAGGTGTTGTTCTCGGTGACACGACGAACAGCAGCTTCACTGCAACCACGCAGCAGCAATTCCAGTGGTTTACCCGGGGCGATGTTCATTTCTGCACGGATGTTACGTACAGCAACGATCGCCTGTTTCAGCCATTCGGTATCAGCCGCTGCGGCTTCATCAACACGGGCTGCATCGAATTCCGGGAACGGCTGGAGCATGATAGTGTCTGCGTTGATACCTGCAATGACCTTCACACGCTGCCAGATGGTTTCGGTGATGAATGGAATGATCGGATGCGCAAGACGCAGCAGACCTTCCAGCACGGTAATCAGCGTATTACGCGTACCGCGCAGTTCCGCTTCCGAACCGCCGTTCATCACTGGCTTCGCCAGCTCCAGATACCAGTCACAGAACTGGTTCCAGGTGAATTCGTACAGGATGCCTGCCGCAATATCGAAGCGGTAGCTGTCCAGCGCTTCGCGGAATGCTTTCACTGTCTGGTTGAATTCCGCCAGGATCCAGCGATCCGCCAGAGACAGGATCATCTCACCGCCGTTAAAGCCGCAATCCTGATCTTCGGTGTTCATCAGCACGAAACGGCTGGCGTTCCACAGCTTGTTACAGAAGTTACGGTAACCTTCCAGACGCTTCATGTCCCAGTTGATGTCACGGCCAGTAGAAGCCAGTGCCGCCAGGGTGAAACGCAGGGCGTCAGTACCGTGAGGCTCGATCCCGTTCGGGAACTGTTTCTCGGTACGCTTGCGGATTTTCTCAGCCAGCTGCGGCTGCATCATATTGCCGGTGCGTTTTTCCAGCAGCTCTTCCAGGGAGATACCGTCGACCATATCCAGCGGGTCAATAACGTTGCCCTTGGATTTCGACATCTTCTGGCCTTCGTCGTCACGGATCAGACCGGTCATGTAAACGGTATGGAACGGAACCTGAGGTTTACCGTCTTCATCTTTGATGAAGTGCATGGTCATCATGATCATGCGGGCAATCCAGAAGAAGATAATGTCGAAGCCGGATACCATCACGCTGGTCGGGTGGAACTGACGCAGTGCGTCGGTGTTTTCTGGCCAGCCGAGGGTGGAGAAGGTCCACAGCGCGGAAGAGAACCAGGTATCCAGCACGTCTTCGTCCTGGCGCAGCGCAACGTCAGCGCTCAGGTTATTTTCCTGACGCACTTCGTCTTCCGTACGGCCAACGTAGACGTTACCTTCGTTGTCGTACCACGCCGGGATACGGTGACCCCACCACAGTTGACGGGAGATACACCAGTCCTGAATGTCACGCATCCAGGAGAAGTACATGTTTTCGTACTGCTTCGGCACGAACTGAATGCTGCCGTTCTCAACCGCTTCAACAGCCGGTTTCGCCAGCACATCAGCACGCACATACCACTGGTCGGTCAGCATTGGCTCGATAACCACGCCACCACGGTCGCCGTACGGCACGGTCAGGTCGTGGGGCTTGATCTCTTCCAGCAGGCCGAGTGCGTCAACGGCAGCCACAATCGCTTTACGCGCGGCAAAACGTTCCATTTTCTGGAATTCTGCCGGGATAGCGTTTGAGTAAACGTCAGTTTCTTCACCTTTGGTATCGTACACTTCTGCGCTTTCACGGATATCACCGTCGAAAGTCAGAATGTTGATCATTGGCAGGGCGTGACGACGACCGACTTCGTAGTCGTTAAAGTCGTGCGCCGGGGTGATTTTCACACAGCCGGTGCCTTTTTCCATGTCGGCGTGTTCATCGCCCACGATCGGAATACGACGGTTAACCAGCGGCAGCACCACAAATTTGCCGATCAGATCTTTATAACGTGGATCTTCCGGGTTAACAGCCACGCCGGTATCACCCAGCAGGGTTTCCGGACGGGTCGTTGCAACCACCAGGTAATCTTTACCATCGGCGGTTTTTGCACCGTCAGCCAGCGGATAGCGGATATGCCACATGGAGCCTTTAGACTCGCGGTTTTCCACTTCCAGGTCAGAAATTGCGGTGCGCAGTTTCGGATCCCAGTTTACCAGGCGTTTGCCACGGTAAATCAGGTCTTCTTTATATAGACGGACGAAGACTTCTTTAACGGCGTTGGACAGGCCTTCATCCATAGTGAAGCGCTCACGCTCCCAGTCCACGGAGTTGCCAAGACGACGCATCTGACGGGTAATGGTGCCGCCAGATTCCGCTTTCCATTGCCAGATTTTGTCGATGAACGCGTCGCGACCGTAGTCGTGGCGAGTTTTACCTTCTTCCGCGGCAATTTTACGTTCAACCACCATCTGGGTCGCGATACCCGCGTGGTCAGTACCCGCTTGCCACAGGGTGTTTTTGCCCTGCATGCGCTGGTAGCGGATCATGGTGTCCATGATGGTCTGCTGGAAAGCATGACCCATATGCAAACTGCCGGTGACGTTCGGCGGCGGGATCATGATGCAGAAGGACTCTTTGCTTTCATCGCCGTTAGGCTTGAAATAGCCCTGCTGTTCCCAGTGCTCGTAAAGCGGCTGTTCGATATCGCGTGGGTTATATGTCTTTTCCATTATTTCCAGGTTGCCGTATTCAGGTTAAAACCAGCCAGGCGGTACGCTTTGTAGCGTTCGCGCGCCAGTTGTTTCAAAGATTCTTCGTAAGGGACAAAGTCTACCACTTCTGTGAAAGCGGTGGCAAAATCTGCAAAATCTATCCGCAGGCTAATCAGAATATCGCGTGCACTGCTGTTGCGCTTTTGCGGCCAGGCAATTTCGACCGGCGCACCGCCGCGCGGACCTTCGCCAGACAGGTTATGCGGCACAAAACTCTCCGGCGGGCGTGCCCACAACGCTTCATCAAGCCGTATAGCCTGCTGTTCATCTTCGCAGGCAATCAAAACGCGCTTGCCTGCTCGCCAACGTTCTGCGGCAATTTCACACACCAGTTGTTCAACAGCGCTAAGGCCATCCTGATGGGTGTCGTTGTCCAGAAGGTAGAACGTTGCATTCTTCATATATGGGGCTTCTTGTCGTGGATTTAAATGCAAAGCCGGGTGGCGCTACGCTTACCCGGCCTACGGTTGAGTGACGTTGTAGGCCGGGTAAGGCGAAGCCGCCACCCGGCGTTTTACATCACTCGTCGCCGTTAAAACCCGCACGGTTCAGCAGGAACTGCGACAGCAGCGCCACCGGACGACCGGTTGCACCTTTGGCTTTACCGGAACGCCATGCGGTGCCCGCGATATCCAGGTGTGCCCAGTTGTACTTGCGGGTGAAGCGTGCCAGGAAGCAGCCTGCGGTGATAGCACCGCCAGGACGGCCGCCGATGTTCGCCATATCCGCAAAGTTAGACTCCAGCTGCTCCTGATACTCATCACCCAACGGCAGACGCCATGCGCGGTCACCGGCTTGCTCTGAGGCACCAATCAGTTCGTGTGCCAGCGGGTTGTGGTTCGACATCAGGCCGGTAATGTGATGACCCAGCGCGATCACGCAGGCACCGGTCAGGGTAGCCACGTCGATGACCGCTTCAGGTTCGAAACGCTCGACGTAGGTCAGCACGTCACACAGCACCAGACGGCCTTCGGCGTCGGTGTTCAGAACTTCAACCGTCTGACCAGACATAGTGGTCAGGACATCACCCGGACGATAAGCGCGACCGCCAGGCATATTTTCGCAGCCTGCCAGTACGCCAATAACGTTAATCGGCAACTGAAGTTCTGCGACCATACGCATCACGCCGTATACGGCTGCTGCGCCGCACATGTCGTATTTCATCTCGTCCATGCCTTCGGCAGGTTTGATCGAGATACCGCCGGAGTCGAAGGTCAGGCCCTTGCCGACGAGCACGATTGGGCGTGCATCTTCAGACGGGTTGCCCTTGTATTCGATGACTGACATCAGGGATTCGTTCTGAGAGCCGTTACCAACGGCCAGATACGAGTGCATCCCCAGCTCTTTCATCTGCTGTTCGCCGATGACGCGAGTGATGACATTCTTACTGTAGGTATCAGCCAGCTGGCGCGCCTGAGAGGCCAGATACGCGGCGTTACAGATATTAGGCGGCATGTTACCGAGATCTTTCGCCGCCTTAATGCCAGCCGCAATCGCCAGACCGTGCTGAATAGCGCGCTCGCCGCTGGTCAGCTCACGACGGGTAGGCACGTTGAAGACCATTTTACGCAGCGGGCGACGCGGCTCGCTTTTATTGGTCTTCAGTTGATCGAAGCTGTACAGGCTCTCTTTTGCTGTTTCGACAGCCTGGCGTACTTTCCAGTAGGTGTTACGGCCTTTGACGTGCAGTTCTGTCAGGAAGCAGACAGCTTCCATTGAACCGGTATCATTCAGCGTATTGATCGTTTTCTGAATCACCTGCTTATACTGGCGTTCATCCAGCTCGCGCTCTTTACCGCAGCCAATCAGCAGAATGCGTTCGGACAGTACGTTCGGAACATGGTGCAGTAACAGCGTCTGCCCAGGTTTGCCTTCCAGTTCGCCACGGCGCAGCAGGGCGCTAATGTAGCCGTCACTGATTTTATCGAGTTGTTCGGCGATCGGGGAGAGTCGGCGTGGTTCAAAGACGCCCACAACGATGCAGGCACTCCGCTGTTTCTCCGGGCTACCGCTTTTTACACTGAACTCCATGCACTACGCTCCTGAATCTTAAAGACAACGGCGGCAGCTACAGATAGAATTGAAAGCTTTCGTAACTCATGTCCGCTGTTGTGGTGACTTCGTGTTAATCTTACGTTATTACGGTTTCGACACGTCAGAAAAAAGTCCTGAAGCGTGAATCCGCCGGGTGTTTTAATCTTAGCGATGATTTCGACGACTCAAGAGAATAAATGACGTTTAAGCCATGAAACAAGCGATTTTCCAGCAAAGAGACGGGTTTTTACGGGCGTATTTAAAGTGATAATCATAAGATATCTGGTGCGGGAGACGCTCAAAAGCCAACTGGCGATCCTCTTCATCCTGCTGCTGATTTTTTTCTGTCAGAAGCTGGTTAAGATCCTCGGTGCGGCCGTTGACGGCGAAATTCCAACGAATCTGGTGCTTTCCCTGCTTGGTTTAGGGATCCCGGAAATGGCGCAGCTTATCCTGCCGCTAAGTCTATTCCTTGGTCTGCTCATGACACTTGGTAAGCTCTACACCGAGAGTGAAATCACGGTGATGCATGCCTGTGGTCTGAGCAAAGCCGTGCTGGTGAAGGCCGCGATGATACTGGCGCTATTCACCGGTATCGTTGCTGCGGTGAATGTGATGTGGGCAGGTCCCATGTCTTCCCGTCATCAGGACGAAGTGCTGGCCGAAGCGAAAGCAAACCCCGGTATGGCAGCGTTAGCCCAGGGGCAGTTCCAGCAGGCGACTGACGGTAACTCCGTGCTGTTTATTGAGAGTGTTGACGGCAGTAAATTCAACGACGTATTTCTGGCGCAGCTGCGTACGAAAGGTAACGCACGTCCGTCGGTGGTCGTCGCCGACTCTGGCCAGCTTGCTCAACGCAAAGATGGTTCGCAAATTGTGACGCTGAATACAGGTACCCGTTTTGAAGGTACCGCGATGCTGCGTGACTTTCGTATTACGGACTTCCAGAACTATCAGGCCATTATCGGTCATCAGACTGTGGCGCTCGATCCATCGGATACCGAGCAAATGGACATGCGTACGCTGTGGAATACCGATACCAACAGAGCGCGGGCTGAGTTCCACTGGCGAATTACTCTCGTCTTCACCGTGTTTATGATGGCATTGATTGTGGTTCCGCTGAGCGTGGTCAACCCTCGCCAGGGACGTGTGCTCTCCATGCTACCGGCGATGCTGCTGTACCTGGTCTACTTCCTGCTGCAAACTTCGATTCGCTCAAACGGTGCTAAGGGTAAGCTGGATCCTATGGTCTGGACCTGGGTCGTCAACAGTTTGTACATCTTACTGGCGCTGGGATTAAACCTGTGGGATACGGTGCCAGTGCGCCGCATACGTGCCCGATTCTCGCGTAAAGGAGCCATCTAATGCAGGCGTTTGGCGTTCTTGATCGCTATATCGGTAAAACCATTTTTACCACCATCATGATGACGTTGTTCATGCTGGTGTCGCTCTCCGGCATTATCAAATTTGTCGATCAGCTGAAAAAAGCAGGGCAGGGGAGCTATGACGCGATGGGCGCGGGGATGTACACCTTACTCAGCGTGCCGAAAGATGTGCAGATCTTCTTCCCGATGGCAGCCCTGTTAGGTGCGCTGCTGGGGCTGGGGATGCTGGCCCAGCGCAGCGAGCTGGTTGTTATGCAGGCATCGGGTTTTACCCGTATGCAGGTTGCGCTGTCGGTAATGAAAACCGCGATCCCTCTGGTGCTGCTGACCATGGCGATTGGCGAATGGGTGGCGCCGCAGGGTGAACAGATGGCGCGTAACTATCGTGCTCAGGCGATGTACGGTGGTTCACTGCTCTCGACGCAGCAAGGATTATGGGCGAAAGATGGTAAAAGCTTCGTCTACATCGAACGTGTAAAAGGTGATGATGAGCTGGGCGGCGTGAGTATCTACTCCTTCAACGACCAGCGCCGTTTGCTGTCAGTCAAACACGCCTCATCGGCGAAGTTTGACCCCGAACATAAGCAGTGGCGTTTGTCACAGGTAGATGAGTCTGACCTGACAAATCCGAAACAGATCACCGGTTCTCAGACGGTATCTGGCACGTGGAAGACGAACCTCACGCCGGATAAGCTCGGGGTTGTGGCACTGGATCCTGATGCGCTTTCTATTAGTGGTTTACATAACTATGTGAAATACCTGAAGTCGAGCGGACAGGATGCCGGACGTTATCAGCTCAACATGTGGAGCAAAATCTTCCAGCCAATGTCTGTGGCGGTGATGATGCTGATGGCGCTGTCGTTTATCTTCGGCCCGCTGCGTAGTGTGCCGATGGGCGTACGCGTCGTAACCGGTATCAGCTTCGGCTTTGTATTCTACGTTCTCGATCAGATCTTCGGCCCGTTGACGCTGGTTTACGGCATCCCGCCGATTATTGGTGCGTTGCTGCCAAGCGCCAGTTTCTTCCTGATCAGCCTCTGGCTACTGCTGAAACGCTCCTGATTGACCTCTCCTCGCTTCCGGCTAACCGGGAGCGAGGCTAATCTCCTGTTTCATCCCGCACTTTTTCTCACAACCTTCAACGCCCCGCCGCGAATTTGAGTATTATTGAGCGATAAAGTCGTGAAGGGATCCTCTATGAAGCAAATTCGAATGCTTGCCCAGTACTACGTCGACCTGATGATGAAGCTCGGGCTGGTGCGTTTCTCCATGCTACTTGCGCTGGCGCTGGTCGTTCTGGCGATTGTCGTGCAGATGGCCGTTACCATGGTTCTTCATGGTCAGGTCGAGAGTATCGACGTCATCCGCTCCATCT
The DNA here is from genome assembly GCF_012241585.1 of Pantoea sp. LS15. Classification (NCBI taxonomy): domain Bacteria; kingdom Pseudomonadati; phylum Pseudomonadota; class Gammaproteobacteria; order Enterobacterales; family Erwiniaceae; genus Pantoea; species Pantoea sp. LS15. The sequence continues at coordinate 171,070 of NZ_JAAVXA010000007.1, read as the reverse complement.
TCTTTGGCTTGCTCATTACCCCCTGGGCGGTCTATTTCCTCTCCGTGGTGGTTGAACAACTGGAAGAGTCCCGTCAGCGCTTGTCAAAACTGGTCGATAAACTGGAAGAGATGCGCGAGCGCGACCTGAAGCTCAATGTCCAGCTCAAAGACAACATTGCACAGCTGAACCAGGAGATTTCAGATCGTGAGAAGGCGGAAGCCGAGCGTCAGGCCACGCTGGAGCAGCTTAAAATCGAAATGAAAGAGCGCGAGGTCACGCAGATCCAACTTGAGCAGCAATCCTCTTTCCTGCGTTCGTTCCTCGATGCTTCACCGGATCTGGTTTTCTACCGTAACGAAGACAAAGAATTCTCCGGCTGTAACCGGGCGATGGAGCTGCTGACCGGGAAAAGTGAAAAGCAGCTGATTCACCTGAAACCTCAGGATGTCTATTCTGAGGAGGCGGCGGCCAAGGTCATGGAGACAGATGAAAAAGTTTTCCGCCACAACGTCTCGCTGACCTATGAACAGTGGCTGGATTACCCGGACGGGCGCAAAGCCTGCTTTGAGATCCGTAAAGTGCCGTACTACGACCGCGTCGGGAAACGTCATGGCCTGATGGGCTTTGGTCGCGATATTACCGAGCGTAAGCGCTATCAGGATGCCCTTGAGCGCGCCAGCCGCGATAAGACCACCTTTATCTCCACCATCAGCCACGAACTGCGTACGCCTCTTAATGGCATTGTTGGGCTGAGCCGTATTTTGCTGGACACCGATCTGACCGCGGAACAGGAAAAATACCTCAAAACTATCCATGTCTCGGCGGTCACGCTGGGTAATATCTTCAACGATATTATCGATATGGATAAGATGGAGCGCCGTAAAGTCCAGCTGGATAACCAGCCTGTTGATTTCACCAGTTTCATGGCCGATCTGGAAAACTTGTCCGGTCTGCAGGCGCAGCAGAAAGGGCTGAGTTTTGTTATGGAACCCTCCCTGCCACTGCCGCATAAAGTGGTCACGGACGGTACGCGTCTGCGTCAGATCCTGTGGAACCTTATCAGTAACGCCGTGAAATTTACCCAGAAGGGGCAGGTTGCGGTGCGCATCCGCTATGACGAAAGTGACATGCTGCACTTTGAGGTGGAAGACTCCGGGATTGGTATTCCGCAGGAGGAGCAGGACAAAATTTTCGCGATGTACTACCAGGTGAAAGACAGCAACGGCGGGAAACCCGCCACCGGTACAGGTATTGGCCTGGCGGTATCTAAACGGCTTGCGAAGAGTATGGGCGGGGACATTACGGTAACCAGCCAGGCGGGCAAAGGCTCGACCTTCACGCTGACGGTACATGCGCCAGCGGTGGCTGAAGAGGTTGAGGATACCTTTGAAAACGACGATATGCCGCTGCCAGCGCTGCACGTCCTGTTGGTGGAAGACATCGAGCTGAACGTAATTGTGGCTCGCTCTGTGCTGGAAAAACTGGGTAACAGTGTGGATGTGGCAATGACCGGTAAAGCCGCGCTGGAGATGTTTAAACCGGGCGAATATGACCTCGTTCTGCTGGATATTCAACTGCCGGACATGACCGGGCTGGATATCTCGCGTGAACTGACGAGCAAGTATGCTGCTGATGATCTGCCGCCGTTGGTCGCGCTGACGGCCAACGTGCTGAAAGACAAAAAAGAGTACCTCGATGCCGGTATGGATGATGTGCTCAGTAAACCGCTGGCGGTGCCTGCCCTGACTGCCATGATCAAGAAGTTCTGGGATACCCGTGAAGAAGAGGAGAGCACCATGACGTCTGTTGATAGCGCAAAAGCCCAAACGATACTCGATACCGCGATGCTGGAGCAGTATATCGATCTGGTTGGCCCAAAACTGATTACCGACGGTCTGGCCGTGTTCGAAAAGATGATGCCTGGCTATCTGAGTGTGCTGGAATCAAACCTGACGGCGCGAGACCAGAAGGGCATTGTGGAAGAAGGACATAAAATCAAAGGTGCGGCTGGATCGGTCGGGTTACGCCATCTGCAACAGTTGGGACAACAGATTCAGTCACCTGATTTACCAGCATGGGAAGATAACGTTGGTGATTGGGTCGAAGAGATGAAACAAGAGTGGCAAAACGATGTTGCGGTACTTAAAGCCTGGGTCGATGCCAGAAAAAAATGACCCCGGATTAACCGGGGTGCGCGAATACTGCGCCAACACCAGGGAAATCGTGGCTGCGCCTGTTTTTTAAAGTTATTTTCGAAAGGGCGCCGCCTGAAAAATTTAGGCCGCACGCAGATAAGATAGCAAATCTTAAATGGTTTGTTACATGAATCAGTGAAATGTGTGAAGCATAGCGTTTTAATCAAAATTATTAATGTGCTTCAGCGAGTTGCAGAGAAGGAACGTTATGATGAAAAAGATTGGTATCGTGCTGAGCGGATGCGGTGTTTACGACGGTTCAGAGATACATGAAGCCGTAATTACATTGTTGGCGCTTTCCCGAAACGGAGCTGATGTTGTCTGCTTCGCGCCGGATAAAAGCCAGGCTGATGTGATTAATCATCTGACCGGTGAGCCGATGGCGGAAACTCGTAACGTGCTGATTGAATCGGCACGCATTGTTCGCGGTGATATTCACCCTCTTAATCAGGCTAATGCTTCAGAGCTTGATGGGTTAATTGTGCCTGGCGGGTTTGGGGCAGCGAAAAACCTGAGCAGCTTTGCTTCCCAGGGGGCAGAGTGCCATGTGGATCCGGATTTAAAAGCGCTGTCATGTGCAATGCACGCTGCGGGTAAACCGCAGGGTTTTATCTGTATTGCCCCGGCGATGCTGCCGAAAATTTTTGATTTCCCGTTGCGTCTGACCATTGGGACCGACATTGACACAGCTGAAGTCGTTGAGGATATGGGCGGCGAACATGTGCCGTGTCCTGTCGATGACATTGTGGTGGACGAAGACAATAAAATTATTACCACGCCTGCCTACATGCTGGCGCAGAGTATTGCTGAGGCCGCCACGGGTATTGAAAAGCTGGTGGACAGAGTGCTGGTGCTTACTGAATGAGTCGTAAGTTGAGTCCCGGTGCAGGAATAAAGCGTGTTCTGCTGAGAGTCCTGCTTTTACTGGCTGTCTTCTGGGGCGGCGGGATCGCGTTATTCAGCATCGTACCGGTTCCTTTCTCTGCTGTGATGGTCGAGCGCCAGGTTGGTGCATGGCTTTCCGGAGATTTCCGTTACGTTGCACATTCCGATTGGGTGAGCATGGACGACATCTCACCGTTCATGGGGCTGGCGGTTATTGCGGCGGAGGATCAGAAATTCCCGGAGCACTGGGGGTTTGATGTGGCGGCCATTGAGAAGGCACTTGCCCATAACGAACGCCACGAAAACCGCGTACGCGGTGCGTCAACGCTGTCGCAACAGACGGCCAAAAATCTGTTTCTTTGGGATGGTCGAAGCTGGGTGCGAAAGGGGCTGGAAGCGGGATTGACCCTGGGGATGGAAACGGTCTGGAGTAAACGACGCATTCTGACGGTCTATCTCAATATTGCTGAGTTTGGCGACGGTGTATTTGGCGTGGAAGCTGCTGCGCAGCGTTATTTCAATAAGCCTGCCAGTCGCCTGAGTATGTCAGAAGCGGCACTACTCGCCGCCGTCTTACCAAATCCCATCCGCTTTAAAGCCAGTGCACCGTCAGGGTATGTACGAAGCCGGCAGGCGTGGATTATGCGCCAGATGCGCCAGCTGGGTGGGGAGGGGTTTATGCAGCGTAATAATCTCATGCAGGGCGGGTAAGCGTAGCGCCACCCGCCAAAGGAATGAACGTTAGTCTTCGTCAAAACCGGCGTTAAACAGTGCAATCACCGCCGCCAGCGCTTCCTCTTCCTGGGGGCCGGTGGCTTCAACTTCAATCTGGCGTCCTTTGGCTGAGTCCAGCATCAGCAATGCGATCACGCTGTTCGCCTCCGCTTCGGTGCCTTCATCATTACGCAGCAGAACTTCTGCATCGAACCCCTGCATCAGCTCAAACAGTTTCATCGCCGGGCGTGCATGCATGCCCAGCTTATTGGTGATCTCAACAGTTTGTTTTACGGTCATGTTTTACGTTTTTCCAGCGTGCGATGACGGGACTGAACGTTCTTTCCGCGTGAACGGAAATAATCGGCCAGCTGTTCGGCGATGTAGACCGAACGATGTTTACCGCCGGTACAGCCAATCGCTACAGTCAGGTAGCTACGATTGTTTGTCTCCAGCATAGGTAACCATAGCTCAAGGTAGCTTCGCGTCTGGTAGATAAAATTGTGAACTTCTGTGTGTCTGTCGAGGAAGGCCGCGACGGGTTTATCCAGACCTGTCATTGGACGCAGTTTCGGATCCCAGTGCGGGTTCGGCAGGAAACGTACATCGAAAACATAATCCGCATCAATGGGGATACCGTGTTTAAAGCCGAAGGACTCGAACACCATCGTCAGTTCACGCTCGCGTTTGCCCAACAAACGGGTACGCAGCATTTCCGCCAGCTCATGAACGGACATCTCAGAGGTGTCGACAATCAGGTCAGCACGAGAACGGAGCGGCTCCAGCAGATCGCTCTCTTCGTCGATTGCGCTCTCCAGAGAGAGGTTCTTACTGGAAAGCGGGTGCAAACGGCGGGTATCGCTGTAGCGGCGGATCAGGGTATTACGGTCTGCATCCAGGAACAGCAACTGAGGCGAGAAAGCCTCAGGCAGGTTACTCATTGCCTGTTCAAAGATTTCTGGCGATTCAGGCATATTACGAACGTCGATACTGACGGCGGCAGAGGTTTGTCTTTCCGCAAGCGTGCGAGCCAGATCGGGTAACAACACGACCGGCAGGTTATCTACGCAGTAAAAACCCATGTCCTCCAGCGCACGCAGAGCAACGGATTTCCCCGACCCTGAACGACCACTGACAATCATCAGCACCATGTTCCGTTTCTCCTCAGGACAACAGATGTGAAGGCCATCTCCTGGTTATACATCATCCTGATTGCCTTCTGCTTCAGTGATAATTTGATAGAGCTCTTCATCACTTTGGGCTGAGCGCAGCCGACGGCAAATGGTTTTATCGGCCAGGCGTTTTGCGACCAGAGAAAGCGTATGCAGGTGGGTTTTCGTCTGGTCGGCAGGCACCAGCAGCGCGAAGAGGAGATCGACGGGCTGGTTATCAATGGCATCGAAGGCGATAGGGGTTTCCAGCTGCACAAACACACCGACGGCACGCAAGGTGTCTTCTTCCAGTTTGCCATGCGGGATCGCGATGCCGTTGCCGATGCCGGTACTGCCCATCTTTTCACGGGTCAGGATAGCTTCGAACACCACCTGCGGCGGCAGGCCCAGCTGTTTTGCGGCCAGTTCACTGATGATCTCCAGCGCACGTTTTTTGCTCTGGCAGTGAACTGCACTGCGGGTACATTCCTGGTTAAGGACATTGCTCAATTGAAGAGCGGAATCGTTGTTCATCATAATTTCACCTAAGCGCTAACTGTACAAATGGCCCGTTGTGTTTCACAACAGGCCGTCCTGCACCCGTTAACTGCCCGGACAATTAGTGTTGTTTCAGTTTATCTTTATGTTTATTAAGCTGTCGCGCAAGCTTATCAATCAAGCCGTCGATAGCCGCATACATGTCTTGCCCTTCCGCACTGGCATGGAGTTCACCCCCGTTGACGTGCAGGGTTGCATCCGAGATATGAGTCACTTTCTCCACTTTCAACACAATATAGACCTGATTGATCCTTTCGAAATACTGCTCGAGTTTCGCAAATTTCGCATTCACGAAGTCGCGTAAAGCCTCAGTAATTTCGACGTTTTGTCCAGTGATGTTGAGCTGCATAGTGTCTTCCTTATCGGTTGTGTCAGACCAGCTGTTTACGCTGGTTGGACGGCGGAATGGATAAAGACTCTCGATACTTCGCAACAGTACGACGTGCCACCATAATACCCTGGTCGGACAGCATGGTGGTTAACTTACTGTCACTCAGTGGCTTCGCGGGGTTCTCCGCGGCGATCAACTTCTTCACCAGTGCGCGAATTGCCGTTGACGACGCTTCACCGCCGCCCTCGGTATTAACATGGCTGGAGAAGAAATACTTAAGCTCAAAAATACCGCGTGGACTGTGCAGATACTTCTGCGTGGTGACGCGGGAAATGGTTGATTCATGCATCTCGACGGCCTGGGCGATATCCGCCAGTACCATCGGTTTCATATACTCTTCACCCTGCTCAAAGAAAGCCTGCTGCTGTTCGACAATACAGCGGCTGACGCGGAGCAGCGTATCATTTCGGCTCTCCAGACTTTTGATCAACCATCGCGCTTCCTGCAGATTGCTACGAATATATTGGTTGTCAGAGTCGTTTCGTGCGCTGGTGCACATGGAGGCATACTGCTGGTTGATTTGCAGGCGAGGGATGCTGTCAGAGTTCAGTTCAACGACCCAGCGGCCATTGTGTTTTCTGACCAGTACATCCGGGATCACATACTCAGGTTCGCTGGTCTGGATCGACTGTCCGGGGCGTGGATCGAGCGACTGGATCAGATTAACCGCTTCTTTCAGCACCTCTTCTTTCAGGCGTGTGACGCGCATCAGGGTGCGGAAATCGTGGTTAGCCAACAGATCCAGATGATCGCTGATAATGACACGCGCCTCATCGAGCCATGGCGTCTCTTTGCTGAACTGAGAAAGCTGGATCAGCAGGCAGTCGCGCAGATCTTTTGCCGCCACACCGACCGGATCGAAACGCTGGATACGCTTCAGAACCGCTTCAATCTCTTCAAGTTCAATCTCTTCGTCGCCCATGCTTTCCAGAATATCGTCCAGCGTGACGGTCAAATAGCCCGTGTCGTCAACGGCATCGACAATTGACGTGGCAATCGCGCGGTCGGTATCGGAGAACGGAGTCAGTTCCACCTGCCACATCAGATAATCCTGTAGCGACTGGGTGGTTTCTCCCTGATAGACCGGTAGCTCATCGTCCTGGTAGTCTGCACGCGTACCGGAAGGGGTTCCGGCGGTGTAGATTTCATCCCAGCTGGCATCCAGCGGAAGCTCGTCCGGCATCTCTTTTTGTTCGAGTGCATCAGCGGTATCGAGCGCTTCTGTATCCTGCGATTGCTGGGTATCTACCTCGTCATGAAGATCGGTTTGTTCCAGCAGTGGATTGCTGTCCAGCGCTTGCTGGAGCTCCTGCTGGAGTTCTAACGTGGACAGTTGCAACAGGCGAATTGCCTGCTGTAGCTGCGGCGTCATCGCCAGTTGTTGGCTGAGCCTTAATTGCAAACCTTGCTTCATGTTCAGAGCATTTTTCTCCGGTTCGGCGTTACGTTACCTCTACCCTATCAGAGTCTGAAGTCTTCCCCAAGATAGACGCGCTTAACATGATCATCTTCGAGGATCTGCTGCGGCGTACCGTGGGCGATCAGATTGCCCTGGCTCACAATATAGGCGCGTTCACACACGGCCAGCGTTTCACGCACGTTGTGGTCGGTGATCAGCACGCCAAGCCCGCTGTCACGCAGGTGTTCAATGATACGTTTAATGTCGATAACGGAGATTGGGTCAACACCCGCAAAGGGTTCATCCAGAAGGATAAACTTCGGATTTGCGGCCAGCGCGCGTGCAATCTCAACGCGACGGCGTTCCCCCCCTGACAACGCCTGACCGAGGCTGTCGCGCAGGTGTTCAATGTGGAACTCTTCCATCAGTTCGTTGGCACGATCCTGACGCTGTTCGCTGGTCAGGTCGTCACGAATTTGCAGGACCGCCATCAGGTTATCGTAAACGCTAAGACGGCGGAAAATAGAGGCTTCCTGCGGCAGATAGCCGATTCCGCGGCGCGCGCGCGCGTGCAACGGCAGAAGACTGATATCTTCATCGTCAATAACAATGTTGCCGGCATCGCGCGGCACAATGCCAACGACCATGTAGAAAGTGGTGGTTTTACCCGCACCGTTAGGGCCAAGCAGGCCCACAATTTCGCCGGAGTTGACGGTCAGACTGACATCTTCTACGACACGGCGGCCCTTATAGGCCTTCGCGAGATTTTTTGCAGTTAATGTTGCCATAACGAATTAGTTACTCTTCTTCTGTGCCGGGGCCTGGCCTTTACCTTTGTCCTGCAGCTGCGACGGAACCAGTACGGTGGTTACGCGTTTGCCTTTCTCGCTGGAGGCCTGCATTTTTTGCTCTTTCACCAGATAGGTGATCTTGTCACCGGTGATATTACTATCGAGCTGCTCCAGATAGGCGTTACCGGTCAGGATGACCAGATCCTTCGCCAGTTCATAGTGCATGTGGCTGGCACGACCTTTCACCGGCTTGCCGTTGTCCTGCATCTGGTAGAAGGTTGCCGGGTTGCCGTAGCCATCAATGATCTCTTTGCCCTGTTCACCACCCGGACGGGTAACGACTACTTTGTCGGCATTAATTTTGATGGTGCCCTGGGTCATGACGACATTACCCGTAAAGGTGACGACGTTACCCTGCATATCAAGAGACTGCGTGTCTGACTCGATATGGATCGGCTGGTCGGTATCGCCCGTTACAGCAAGCGCGGGGAGACTGGTCGCCAGCATCGCACTGGCGATAATTACTTTAAGGCTGAGTTTGTTTGTTTTGAATTTCATAGGAGGTTCTAACCTTTTCAATCAGCTCGGCGTTTTTGCTGCGTAAGTTCCCGCGCATTCTTAAACCGCTGGAATTAAATGTTGTGCCATACAGTGTGACCAGATCCTGCGACGTCACATCCTGGGTCACCAGGTTGATCTGGGCATTATCCGTCGTAATTTTTCGCAGTTGCGAGTCAGGCGTCAGAGCGTTGACTTCAACGTGGCCATATAGATAAAGCATACGGTCATTTGTCAGTTTTGCCCGGTCTGACTTGATTGACCACGTCGGGACTTTGTCCTTATCAAACGTCGTCATGACAGGCTGGGTAAACCACGAAATACCGTCATCTGAAAAATATTCAACATGCTGGGCAATCAGGCGATAGTTCAACGCCCCTTCCGGGCTATAGACCACGGTATCGCTGTGATCGCTTTTATAGGTTGGATCGTTATTATTGATCACTTCCGTTTGCGTATCATCGCGATCGGCAAGGTTGACGCCAATCAATACCAGTGCGACAAGCGAAAGCAGAATGATAACCCAACGTCTGGTTTTACTCATATTGATTGCCCTTTGGCCTCATCAAGCTTGCCTTGCGCCAGCAGAAGCAGATCGCAGACTTCACGTACGGCACCACGACCGCCATTGATGTGGGTAACGTAGTCAGCGCGTGGGAGCAACAGCGGATGCGCATCGGCAACAGCGATACTCAGGCCGACCTCAGCCATTACTGGCCAGTCAATCAGGTCATCCCCGACATAAGCCACGTTTTCTGGTGCGATAGCCAGTTTACCCAGTAAATCGTTGAAAGCCGCCATCTTATCGGATTGCCCCTGATACAGATGGGTAATGCCCAACGTTTCACAGCGATCTTCTACCAGTTTAGCTTTTCGCCCGGTGATGATGGCAACCTCGATCCCCGAGGTAAGGGCACAGCGGATACCGTAACCGTCGCGAACGTTAAACGCTTTCAGCTCTTCACCATTATTGCCCATGTAAATCAGGCCATCGGAGAGGACACCATCTACATCCAGGATGAGCAGACGAATATTTTCTGCCTTCGCCATCATATGGGTACTGACCGGACCATAACAGGTTGCAAGGGATGCACCCGCATTACTCATTGTCTTATCCTTCATTACACTACGCCTGCGCGCAGCAGATCATGCATATGTACCACACCCAGCAACTGGTCGCCATCGGCAACCATAACGGAGGTGATATGACGGGACTGCATCAGGTTCAGCACATCCACTGCCAGCGTACCCGGGCGAACACGGATGCCGCCAGGTGTCATCACATCGGCAATGCCAAGCGTGCGGACATCGACACCCATATCAAACACGCGACGCAGGTCCCCATCGGTGAAGATCCCCTGAATTTTCATCAGGTCGTCGCACACGACCGTCATACCCAGGTTCTTGCGGGTGATTTCCAGCAGCGCATCGCGCAGGGAGGCCGCTTTACTGACGTGGGGAATTTCATCCCCGGTGTGCATAATATCGTTAACCCGCAGGAGCAGCTTGCGCCCAAGCGCACCGCCAGGATGAGAAAGTGCGAAATCTTCAGGCGTGAAACCGCGGGCTTCCAGCAGGGCCACGGCAAGCGCATCACCCATGACCAGTGCAGCGGTGGTGCTGGAGGTTGGTGCCAGGCCAAGCGGACAGGCTTCTTTGGGAACCTTAACGCACAGGTGAATATCGGCCGCCCGCGCCATGCTGCTTTCCGGGCGACTGGTCATGCAAATGAGGGGAACCTGCAGTCGCTTCAGTACCGGGATCAGCGCCAGGATCTCATTGGATTCACCGGAGTTTGACAGTGCGATGACGATATCTTGCGGCGTGACCATCCCCAGGTCGCCGTGTGCGGCTTCCCCCGGGTGTACAAAGAAAGAAGAGGTTCCGGTGCTGGCAAACGTCGCTGCCATTTTGCGGCCAATATGACCGGACTTGCCCATCCCCATTACCACGACTTTGCCGGCACAGTAGAATATCTTCTCACATGCCAGACTAAAATCCTGATTAATGTACTGATCTAACTGCGCCAGACCTTCACGTTCAATCTCCAGAACGTCTTTGCCTGCTTTCTGAAAGTCAAAACCCGGCTGCAATTCTATTTGCGACATAATGCGTTTCCGTTTACCCAGAGAGAAGAGGCGAGAGCCAGTACAGCATCGCCATCCATACGATAAATCCACTCGTCAACAGCGCGCCTGCGCCTTTGCCGATCTGGCGTTGCCGCCGCCAGCAGAGCAGGGCAAATATCACGCTGACCAGCAACATCACACCGTAATCGCGTGAGAACGCCAGGGGGTTAAATGGCCCGGGCGTTATGAGGGCCGGCAGACCCATCACAATCGCGATATTAAAAATGTTGGAACCGATGATATTGCCAATAGCAATATCATCTTCACCTTTACGTGCTCCCGCAATGGCTGTAGCCAGCTCCGGCAGACTGGTGCCGATGGCAATGACCGTCAGGCCAATGGTCAGTTCGCTGATGGCAAAATAGTTCGCCAGTACCGTCGCGTTATCGACGACCATGCGAGTTGCCATCGGCATGATGATCAGCGCGACGCCAAGCCAGAGCAGTGCTACAGGCAGCGTGCCTTCCCGTGGGAGTTCGGCGACTTGCTCCCGCGTCAGGCTATCCTGACCCAGCTTTTCAGCCTGGCGGGCGATTTTAACACTATAAAGCAGCCAGATGACGGCCAGCGCCAGCAAGAAAATACCGTCGCTGTAGCTCAGTACGCCATCATAAAATACGCACCCTGCCAGCAGGCTTACGATTAACATTAGCGGCAATTCACGGCGCAGAACATCGGAATGCACGCGAAATGGGTGGAGTAGTGCCGCCAGGCCTAAAATCAGTAATATATTGACGATGTTTGAGCCAATCGCGGTGCCAATAGCCAGGTCTACCTGACCATGCAGCGATGCCGAAACAGAGACGATGATTTCAGGAAGTGAGGTTCCAACACTGACAACGGTCATCCCGATGACAACAGGCGGTACGCCGGTCAGGCGACACAGGATAGATGCAGCAAACACTAAACGGTCAGCACTGTAGACCACCAAAAGTAAACCAATTATTAACAGTGCTGTTGCTAAAAGCATCAAAAGTCCTTTCTTCAGGTATACTCGTCGGTCCATCGCGCGGGAATGGCTGGACTGCATACAGTCTGAGGCGTAACGAATTCCTAATTTTGACTTTATGCGCCGGAAAAGTAAAACAAATGCCAGCTTTCGCTAACCTCAACGGCTATTATTCTGTAAAAATGCTGAGTTTGGGGTTGATTCAGGCTGCATGACTTAACGTGAGCAGGGTAAGAAAGGAACCATAAATGAGCCAAACGATGGCGAATTTAGTCGATGTTCGCGGTGTGAGTTTTTCTCGCGCCAACAGATTGATATTTGATGATATTTCGTTGACCGTACCGCGTGGCAAGATCACTGCCATCATGGGGCCGTCCGGGATCGGTAAAACGACCCTGCTGCGTCTTATTGGTGGGCAGATCCCACCGGATAGCGGTGAAATCCTCTTTGATGGCGAAAACATCCCGGAGATGTCGCGCTCACGCTTGTATACTGTCCGCAAACGCATGAGCATGCTCTTTCAGTCGGGGGCTCTGTTCACCGACATGAACGTCTTTGATAATGTGGCTTATCCGCTACGCGAGCATACCAGCCTGCCGCCTGAACTGCTGAAAAGCACGGTGATGATGAAGCTCGAAGCCGTCGGTCTGCGAGGGGCTGCAAAACTGATGCCTTCGGAACTGTCCGGCGGGATGGCGCGACGCGCTGCACTGGCTCGAGCCATTGCACTAGAACCTGATTTAATCATGTTCGACGAACCGTTTGTCGGACAGGATCCTATCACGATGGGTGTGCTGGTGAAGCTCATCTCTGAGCTGAACAGCGCACTCGGCGTCACCTGCATTGTGGTTTCTCACGATGTACCGGAAGTATTGAGCATTGCCGATTACGCCTATATTGTGGCGGACAAAAAGATCGTCGCACACGGTAGCGCTCAGGCGTTGCAGGAAAATTGCGATCCGCGCGTGCGGCAGTTCCTGGACGGTATTGCAGATGGCCCTGTGCCGTTCCGCTACCCGGCGGGCGACTATCGTGACGATTTACTGGGAATAGGGAGTTAAGCCATTCATGCTGTTAAATGCGTTGGCCGCTCTCGGACACCGTGGCATAAAAACCATCAGGACGTTCGGGCGTGCCGGATTGATGTTATTCAACGCGCTGGTCGGCAAGCCGGAATTTCGCAAGCACGCACCTTTGCTGGTGCGTCAGCTCTATAATGTCGGCGTGCTGTCGATGCTCATCATCATTGTTTCCGGGCTGTTTATCGGTATGGTGCTTGGGCTTCAGGGCTACCTTGTTCTGACAACCTACAGTGCAGAAACCAGCCTCGGAATGCTGGTGGCACTCTCACTGCTGCGTGAACTGGGGCCGGTTGTGGCGGCGCTGTTGTTCGCCGGGCGCGCGGGGTCGGCATTAACGGCTGAAATTGGCCTGATGCGTGCGACCGAGCAGCTTTCCAGCATGGAGATGATGGCGGTCGATCCGCTGCGTCGCGTGATCTCGCCGCGTTTCTGGGCTGGGGTGATTTCGTTACCGTTACTGACTATTCTGTTTGTCGCCGTGGGTATCTGGGGCGGCTCGCTGGTTGGCGTCCACTGGAAAGGCATTGATGCCGGTTTCTTCTGGTCAGCCATGCAGGACGCCATTGATCTGCGAATGGATCTGGTCAACTGTCTGATTAAAAGCGTGGTCTTTGCTATTACGGTCACCTGGATTGCATTGTTCAATGGTTACGATGCCATCCCGACGTCGGCGGGCATTAGCCGTGCAACAACACGTACAGTCGTACATTCGTCGCTGGCCGTACTGGGTCTGGATTTTGTGCTCACCGCACTGATGTTTGGGAATTGAGTTCATGCAAACGAGAAAAAATGAAATTTGGGTCGGCGTGTTCCTGTTACTGGCACTGCTGGCTGCGCTGTTTATCTGCCTGAGAGCGGCGGATATCACATCTGTCCGCACCGAGCCGACATATCGCATTTATGCCACCTTCGATAATATCGGCGGGCTGAAGGCGCGTTCACCGGTACGTATTGGTGGTGTGGTGATCGGCCGTGTGTCGGACATTACGCTTGATGAGAAAACCTATTTGCCGCGCGTGGCGATGGATATTGAAGAGCGCTACAACCATATCCCGGACACCAGCTCGCTTTCTATCCGTACCTCTGGCCTGCTGGGCGAACAATATCTGGCACTGAACGTTGGCTTTGAAGATCCTGAGCTTGGAACGACTATCCTTAAAGACGGTAGCGTTATCCAGGATACCAAGTCCGCGATGGTGCTGGAGGATATGATTGGTCAGTTCCTTTACAGCAGTAAGGGAGATGATAAAAAGTCCGATGCTGCCCCTGCGCAGACTGAAGATCATACCAACGTCGCACCGACATCTGGCACGACGAATTAATTTCAGGAGAAGTCATTCATGTTTAAACGACTGTTAATGGTTGCCATGCTGGTCATTGCCCCTCTCACCGCGGCCCATGCTGCGGATCAGAGTAACCCGTACAAACAGATGGACGAAGCTGCGAAGAAGACTTTCGACCGTCTTAAAAACGAGCAACCAAAAATACGTGCCAATCCTGATTATCTGCGTGAGGTTGTCGATCAGGAATTGCTTCCGTACGTGCAGATCAAATATGCGGGTGCGCTGGTGCTGGGTCGCTATTACAAAGATGCGACTCCCGCCCAGCGTGATGCCTACTTTGCCGCGTTCCGTGAATACCTGAAACAGGCATATGGTCAGGCACTGGCGATGTACCACGGACAGACCTATCAGATTGCCCCTGAGCAGCCGTTGGGCGATGCTACCATTGTACCTATCCGTGTGACGATCAACGATCCTAACGGGCGTCCACCGGTTCGCCTGGATTTCCAGTGGCGTAAAAACAGCCAGACGGGGCACTGGCAGGCGTATGACATGATTGCCGAAGGGGTAAGCATGATCACCACCAAACAGAACGAGTGGAGCGACCTGCTGCGTACTAAAGGTATTGATGGCCTGACCGCGCAGCTGCAGTCTATTTCTCGTCAGAAAATTACCCTGGATGAGAAGAAGTAATGTCGCAGCAACTCAGCTGGTCGCGTGAAGGCGAGACATTAAAGCTGTCCGGTGAACTTGATCAGGATCTGCTGAACCCATTATGGGATCAACGTCATGAAGCGATGCAGGGTGTGACGCTCATCGACTTAAGTGATGTCATACGGGTGGATACAGCAGGTATTGCGCTGCTCGCCCATCTGATTGCCGTGGGGAGAAAGCAGGGGCAAAGCGTCCAGCTTCACGGCGCGAGTGATAATGTTGTTACCCTCGCGCAGCTCTACAATCTCCCTCAGGACGTGCTGCCTCGTTAATATTTTCAGTGCGTTACTTCTGAAAGCCCTGACAGTTTCATCGTCAGGGCTTTTTGCTTGTTTAAGACGACGTCACTTTGCTCTAAGATGTTGGGCTTGTTTTCACTATCAGATGATTAAGAGCCCATGGAAAATCATGAAATCCAGACAGTGCTGATGAATGCACTCTCCCTTCAGGAAGCCCACGTCACTGGCGATGGCAGTCACTTCCAGGTTATTGCTGTGGGTGAGATGTTCGACGGTATGAGCCGTGTGAAGAAGCAGCAGGCTGTGTACGCGCCGCTGATGGAATATATTGCGGATAACCGCATCCACGCTCTGTCGATTAAAGCGTTCACCCCGCAAGAGTGGGCACGCGATCGCAAACTAAACGGTTTTTGAGCTGAGGGCGACAAGCCCGCAGCACGGTTGAATTTATAAGAGAACACACAATGGATAAATTTCGTGTACAGGGGCCAACGCGTCTCCAGGGCGAAGTCACAATTTCTGGCGCGAAAAACGCCGCGCTGCCAATCCTCTTTGCTGCGCTGCTCGCGGAAGAGCCGGTAGAAATTCAGAACGTACCAAAGCTGAAAGATATCGACACCACCATGAAACTGCTCACCCAGTTGGGAACCAAAGTTGAGCGTAATGGTTCCGTCTGGATCGATGCCAGCAATGTGAACAACTTCTCTGCGCCGTACGATCTGGTGAAAACCATGCGTGCGTCCATCTGGGCGCTTGGCCCGCTGGTGGCGCGTTTTGGGCAGGGTCAGGTTTCACTGCCAGGCGGCTGTGCAATCGGCGCACGCCCGGTTGACCTGCATATCTTTGGTTTGGAGAAACTGGGCGCAGAGATCAAACTGGAAGAAGGTTACGTTAAAGCGTCCGTGAATGGTCGCCTGAAAGGCGCGCACATTGTCATGGACAAAGTGAGCGTAGGCGCAACGGTAACCATTATGTCTGCGGCAACGCTGGCAGAAGGTACCACCATTATTGAAAATGCCGCACGTGAACCGGAAATTGTGGATACCGCAAACTTCCTCGTCGCGCTGGGTGCGAAGATCTCCGGCCAGGGTACCGACCGTATCACCATCGAAGGTGTTGAGCGCCTGGGTGGCGGTGTCTATCGCGTTCTGCCGGACCGTATCGAAACCGGTACCTTCCTGGTCGCTGCGGCGATTTCTGGCGGTAAGATTGTTTGTCGTAACGCTCAGCCGGATACGCTGGATGCGGTACTGGCGAAGCTGCGCGATGCGGGTGCTGATATTGAGGTCGGTGAAGACTGGATCAGCCTCGATATGCATGGTCAGCGTCCAAAAGCGGTGAATGTACGTACTGCTCCACATCCGGCGTTCCCGACGGACATGCAGGCTCAGTTCACGTTGCTAAACCTGGTCGCTGAAGGTACTGGCTTCATCACTGAAACCATTTTCGAGAACCGCTTTATGCACGTACCGGAGCTGATCCGTATGGGTGCACATGCAGAGATCGAGAGCAACACTGTGATTTGTCACGGCGTTGAGAAGCTGTCAGGTGCTCAGGTGATGGCAACCGATCTGCGTGCGTCCGCAAGCCTGGTACTGGCAGGTTGTATCGCGGAAGGTACAACGGTTGTGGATCGTATTTACCACATCGATCGTGGCTATGAGCGTATCGAAGACAAACTACGCGCGCTGGGTGCTAACATCGAGCGTGTGAAGGGCGAGTAATCGTTCCGGCAGCCCCCTGCCAGCAATGACCGGGGGGTTGCTGTTCCTGTCAAAAATCGCATTATTCCTGCGGTTTTTTCTTTGCCTTTTTCTGGCGAATCATGCGCGATCTGTCGATAAATTCATGGGTAATGGGATCGTGATAACGCGAGGGCCAGATCACCCACGGATGCGTATCCAGCGCCGTTGCGATAATTAATTCTCCCTTTGGCCAGGGACGAGTCAGGGCGTTTGCCAGGGTTGAAGAACTCAGGCCATTGCGGCGAGATTCAGCTGCCAGTGAGGTGCCTTTTTTGCGCAGTGCCGCAATGATATCTGCCGTGTGCCAGTCGATAAATTTCGTATCCATAACGCTGTCCTTAAGTTCGGATTCTGTCACGCCGTTTCTTCTGAAACGACTGGCTTACTATACCCATTTCACACACTTGTTCTAAAAAGTTCGCGTTACTGGAAGGGATATTCAGAATAAGGCATGGCTTTATTCATGCGGTCTTTAAACCGATGAATTTACATGAACACGGAATTTACAGGTGTGTGCTGGAATCTCCCCGCGATGGCCGCAGGGAGATGCAGGAGGGATTAACGGTCTCGCTGAACGGCAATGTGGGCAAGCGCAATCATTGCATCGCGCCATGGGCTGTCGGGAATGACCTGAAGAGCTTCGATGGCTTTGTCGGCTTCTTCTTCCGCACGTTGGCGCGTCCATTCCAGCGATCCGCAGATTGCCATGGTTTCCAGCACAGGTTCCAGCAGATGACGGCCATTTCCCTGCTCAATCGCTTCACGGATCATTTTTGCCTGTTCGGCTGAACCGTTGCGCATAGCATGAAGCAGTGGCAGGGTGGGTTTGCCTTCGTTCAGGTCATCGCCCACGTTTTTGCCAAGTGTTTCGCCGTCAGCACTGTAGTCCAGCAAATCATCAATTAACTGGAATGCGGTACCCAGATAACGGCCATAGTCCTGCAGGCCTTTTTCCTGTGCTTCGGTACAGTCCGCCAGAATACCGGAGCACTGGGCAGCCGCTTCAAACAGGCGCGCGGTTTTGCTGTAGATCACGCGCATGTAGTTTTCTTCGGTGATGTCTGGGTCATTGACGTTCATCAGCTGCAGCACTTCACCTTCAGCGATCACGTTAACGGCCTCGGACATCACTTCCAGTACTTTCAGAGAGCCCAGACTGGTCATCATCTGGAAGGCGCGGGTATAGATAAAATCCCCCACCAGAACGCTGGCTGCGTTCCCGAAAGCAGCGTTTGCCGTGGCTTTACCACGACGCATATCCGATTCATCCACAACGTCGTCATGCAGAAGCGTCGCCGTGTGAATAAATTCGATAAGTGCTGCGATGGTCACGTGGGCATTTCCCTGATAACCAACGGCTCTGGCGGCCAGGATGGCAATCATCGGGCGAATGCGTTTACCGCCGCCGCTGACGATGTAGTAGCCCAACTGATTGATCAGTTGAACATCAGAGTTGAGTTGCTCCAGGATTGCTGCATTCACACCCGCCATATCTTGCGCGGTTAACTCGTTGATTTTTTCTAAATTCATCGCAAAAGCCGGGCTTTTTATCCTGTTGATCCCATCTTCAATGGGGTAACGAAGGGTTTCGGTTTATCAATAGTAGTGCTGATTGTACTGAAAAAACGGCTCAGATAAACGTTACCGTACGTGTTGTGTTTTTTTTCTTCATGTATTGACGGTAGCACTTGTCAAAGGCTCGCGTTTTGCGTAATATTCGCGCCCTATTGTGAATATTTATAGCGCACTCTGATTCATACGAGGATGTGCGCGGAAGCGGAGTTTATATGTACGCGGTTTTCCAAAGTGGTGGTAAACAACACCGAGTAAGCGAAGGTCAGACCGTTCGCCTGGAAAAGCTGGACATCGCAACTGGCGAATCTGTTGAATTCGCTGAAGTTCTGATGATCGCAAACGGTGAAGAAGTCAAAATCGGCGTTCCTTTCGTTGATGGCGGCGTTATCAAAGCTGAAGTTGTTGCACACGGTCGTGGCGAGAAAGTTAAAATCGTTAAGTTTCGTCGTCGTAAGCACTACCGTAAGCAGCAGGGCCACCGTCAGTGGTTCACTGATGTGAAAATTACTGGCATCAGCGCCTAAGACCTGAGGAGAGATTTAAATGGCACATAAAAAGGCTGGCGGCTCCACACGTAACGGTCGCGATTCAGAAGCTAAACGCCTGGGCGTTAAGCGTTTCGGTGGCGAATCCGTTCTGGCGGGTAGCATCATCGTTCGTCAACGTGGTACCAAATTCCACGCTGGCAACAACGTAGGTTGCGGTCGTGACCACACTCTGTTTGCTAAAGCAGACGGTAAAGTGAAATTTGAAGTTAAAGGCCCGAACAACCGTAAATACATCAGCATCGTTGCTGAGTAAGGTTTTCTCGGTCCGGTAACGGATTAAAGCCCCGCAACCTGTTGCGGGGCTTTTTACATTGGAAACCCGGTAATTTTTTCTGTAGGGAAAACGGGCATGAAGCAGCAGGCCGGCATTGGTATTCTTTTGGCGCTCACTACCGCAATGTGCTGGGGTGCGCTGCCAATTGCCATGAAGCAGGTACTGGAAGTGATGGAGCCGCCTACGGTGGTCTTTTATCGCTTTCTGATGGCAAGCATCGGCCTTGGGGCCATTCTGGCTATCAAAGGTAAGCTTCCACCCTTGCGGCTCTTCCGTAAACCGCGCTGGCTGGTGTTGCTGGCTATCGCGACGGGCGGTCTGTTCGGTAACTTCATCCTGTTCAGCTCTTCCCTGCAATATCTCAGCCCCACGGCGTCGCAGGTGATTGGTCAGCTTTCACCGGTGGGCATGATGGTCGCCAGCGTCTTTATCCTCAAGGAGAAGATGCGCGGTACACAGATTGTCGGGGCGAGCATGCTGCTATGCGGACTGGTGATGTTCTTCAACACCAGCCTGATAGAGATTTTTACCCGGCTGACGGATTACACCTGGGGTGTGATCTTCGGTGTAGGTGCAGCTGCGGTCTGGGTGAGTTATGGTGTCGCGCAAAAGGTGTTATTGCGACGTCTGGCCTCACAGCAGATCCTCTTTTTGCTGTACACTTTGTGTACAATAGCATTACTGCCATTAGCAAAGCCGGGTGTGATTGCCCAGCTTAGCGACTGGCAACTGGCGTGTCTCATTTTTTGTGGACTGAATACGCTGGTCGGTTATGGCGCGCTGGCCGAAGCGATGGCGCGCTGGCAGGCAGCACAGGTGAGCGCGTTAATCACGCTGACCCCGTTGTTTACGCTGTTATTTTCAGATTTGTTATCAATGGCCTGGCCCGATGTCTTCGTCAGACCGATGCTCAACTTGTTGGGTTATCTCGGTGCGTTTGTCGTGGTTGCGGGCGCGATGTATTCCGCCATTGGTCATCGTCTTTGGGGACGTTGGCGCAAAAATGAAGCGGTTGTAGTGGTCCCCCGCTCAGGCGAATGAGTTACGGAGAGTAAAATGAAGTTTGTTGATGAAGCGACGATCCTGGTCGTGGCTGGTGATGGCGGCAATGGTTGCGTGAGCTTCCGCCGTGAAAAATATATCCCACGTGGTGGCCCTGATGGTGGCGACGGCGGGGATGGTGGTGACGTTTGGCTTGAGGCAGATGAGAACCTCAACACGCTGATCGACTACCGTTTCGAAAAATCATTCCGCGCTGAACGTGGCCAGAATGGCCAGAGCCGTGACTGTACCGGTAAACGCGGTAAAGATGTCACCATTAAGGTTCCTGTCGGTACGCGTGTTATCGATCAAGGTACCGGTGAGACCATGGGTGACATGACCAAACACGGTCAGCGTCTGATGGTCGCAAAAGGTGGTTGGCACGGTCTGGGTAACAGCCGTTTCAAATCTTCCGTTAACCGTACTCCGCGTCAGAAAACGATGGGGACGCCTGGCGATAAGCGCGATCTGCAACTGGAGCTGATGCTTCTGGCCGACGTGGGCATGCTGGGTATGCCAAATGCCGGTAAATCGACGTTTATTCGCGCCGTGTCTGCCGCGAAACCAAAAGTGGCGGATTATCCGTTTACCACACTGGTACCAAGCCTGGGCGTTGTCCGCATGGATAACGAGAAGAGCTTTGTGGTTGCCGATATTCCGGGTCTGATTGAAGGTGCTGCTGAAGGTGCCGGTCTGGGTATCCGCTTCCTGAAACACCTTGAGCGCTGTCGCGTATTGCTGCACCTCATTGATATCGATCCTATCGACGGTTCCGATCCGGTTGAAAACGCCCGAATCATCATCGGCGAGCTGGAAAAATACAGCGAAAAACTGGCGAATAAACCACGCTGGCTGGTCTTCAACAAAATTGACCTGATGGACAAAGCCGAAGCGGAAGCGAAAGCTAAAGCGATTGCTGAAGCAATGGGTTGGGAAGAGAAATACTACCTGATCTCTGCGGCAAGCCAGGTTGGCGTGAAAGACCTCTGCTGGGATGTGATGACCTTTATCATCGAGAACCCAATTGTTCAGGCTGAAGAAGCGAAACAGCCTGAAAAAGTCGAATTCATGTGGGATGACTACCACCGTCAACAGCTCGAAGAGCTGGAAGCGGAAGAGGAAGAAGACTGGGATGATGATTGGGATGAAGACGACGAAGAAGGCGTCGAGTTCATCTACAAGCACTAATATCAGTTCAAAGCCCCCATTAAGGGGGCTTTTTTTATTCCAGCGTCGAGGGTAACCAACAGCTGGCGATTAAACCGCCCTCAACACCGTTCTCAAGTGTCAGCTTACCGCGGTGGAGTTGCATGATGCGCTGCACAATACTCAGTCCCAGGCCACTACCACCATAACGCTGATCAAGACGACGGAACGGTTCAGTGATTGACTGTCGGTGCGCTTCAGCAATACCTGGCCCCTGATCGATAACACTGACCTGTGTACCGCCCTCGACTTCTGCTAATGTCACTTCAATGGTTGTCCCTGACGGGCTGTAACGTCCGGCATTCTCCAGCAGGTTACGCAGCATCAGACGCAGAAGCACGGCGTCTCCCTGAACCGTGAGCGCACTTTTGGCAGGCCATATCACGGTATGGTCTTTGGCTTCATGCTCCAGACCAAGCGGAGTGATGATATTCTCCGTCCAGTGAATGGTTTCGTAGTGACCGCTGGCCATTGCTTGCCCTGCTCGGGCCAGCATTAGCAGTTGCTCAACGGTGTGCATGAGTTGGTCAATACGGCTAATTAACGTCGCAGCCTGAGGAGAACCAGACTGTGCCATCAGTTCAAGATGGAGCCTGATGCCGGCAAGGGGCGTCCGCAGTTCATGTGCGGCGTCTGCGGTGAAAAGACGCTCCTGTTGGATAGTATTATCCAGCCGGGCGAGCAACTGATTCAGGGAGGTTGTCACCGCGCCGATTTCTTCCATGTCGGAATACATAGGAAGCGGTGTTAAGTTATCCGCCGAACGGTTAGCCAGGCTGGCACGCAGTTTATTCAGAGGTCGGGTTATCCAGGTCACTGCCCAGAATGAGAAAAACAGCGTGAAACCAACCATCACCAGAGATGGAACCAGCAGAGAGGCGATCGCTTCGCGGATCTCTTTTTCGACATGGTTGTTACGCGCTTTTGCTGACAACGTCTCACTGACCAGAAAACCAATCTGTTCACGGCTTTCATGCCACAGCCAGATCACGCTTATCAGTTGAAAAAATAAGAGAATCACCGCCAGCAGCACCATCAAGCGCCGACGCATGCTGTTCATTTCTGGCTCTCCAGGCGGTAGCCAACGCCACGGACGGTTTTGATCCGGTCTTTGCCAAGCTTACGACGCAGGTTGTGAATGTGGACTTCAAGGGTATTGGACCCAGGATCGTCCTGCCAGGAGTAAATATCCTGTTGCAGGGTTTCTCTGTGCACCGTTTGCCCGCTGCGCATAATCAGGCGCGTAAGCAAAGCAAACTCTTTGGGTGTCACCTCAATCGGATGGGACTGACGCAGCACCTGCTGGGTTTGCAGATTCAGCGTAATATCACCATCAGTCAGCAAGTTATCGCTATGGCCCTGATAACGGCGTATTAACGCTCGCACGCGAGCCTGCAGTTCTGCCAGTGCAAAAGGCTTCACCAGGTAATCATCTGCGCCAGCATCGAGGCCGGTGATACGATCTTCTATGGCATCGCGTGCTGTCAGGATCAACACTGGATTGGCGATCCCGCGGCGACGCCACTGACTGAGCAGCGTGGCACCGTCTTTATCAGGTAAGCCCAAATCAAGGATCACCAGACTGTATTCGCCGCTCTGGATCAGAGCATCCGCCTCCGCCGCTGTGCCAGCACAGTCAAGGGCATACCCTTCATTAGCCAGCCCTAGCGCCAGCCCTTCCTGTAATAACAGGTCGTCTTCAACTATGAGTAGTTTCATCGCTAGTTATTCTGGTAGATGTCCTTATAAAGCCTGCTTTCGAACCGAACAAGCGGAATACGGCGATTGCGCTGGTCGGTCGGCTCGACGGCATAGCCGGAAAGATACTGCACGAATGCCATGCGTTGTCCGCTGGCGGTGGTGATGAAGCCTGCAAGGTTGTAAACCCCCTGCAATGAACCTGTCTTCGCGGATACTTTACCATCCACACCGGCAGCGTGAAGCCCGGCGCGGTACTGCAGCGTACCGTCCTGCCCGGCAAGTGGCAGCATAGAAATAAAGTTTAGCTCAGTGTCATGTTGTGCAATGTACTGAAGCACTTGCATCATGCTGGCCGGGGAGATCAAATTATGGCGTGATAACCCGGAGCCATCGACGGCGATGGTATTACCCAGATCGATCCCTGCTTGTTGTCGCAGGATCTGACGAACAGCATCTGAGCCCGCACGCCAGGTCCCTGGCACGCCAAAGCGCGCGTGACCAATCATGCGGAACACGGTGTCGGCAATCATGTTGTCAGACTTTTTCAGCATAATTCGCAGCAAATCGTGCAGCGGTGGCGACTGTTTGCTGGCGATGACCGTGCCGGGTTGGTTGACCTGCGTCTGACGAAGCAGCGTGCCGGTGTATGTTATTCCCGCTTGTTTCAGTTCATCTTTCAGAATGGCACCCGCATAGCTTGCCCCATCCTGTATCGCAAAGGCCAGCGGCAACGGATCGGCGCGCTGCGTGAGGCAGCCCGTCAGCGTGAAGCGGTTAAGATCGCCTGGTACCACGTCCAGTTCGCAATACTGCGCATCCGGTGAGCCCTTGGCCAGCGTGCGTACCTGACTAAACATCGTGACCGGGTAGTAGGATGCCACACGGATAAACGCTAAATCATCTGGCTTTGGCGCGCTGTACAGCGAAACAGAGAAACAGTTACGGTCAACAATCGCGGCGGCGGGCGGGGCGCTAAAGCACTGCGTCATGTCGTTCCACGGCCAACCAGGAGCCTTATCGTGGCTGGCAAAGATAGAGGTGTCGATCAGTACATTGCCATCAATCTTCTGCACACCGGATTTTTTCAGCACCGCAACCATATTGCGGATATCCTGGCGTTTAAAGGTTGGGTCACCTCCGAAGCGGGCGATAAGATCGCCTTTCAGTTCACCGCCCTCGACGTTGCCTTTGGTCTCAAGGGTGGTGGTGAAACGGAAATCAGGCCCGAGCTGAAGCAGGGCGGCGAGCGCAGTGATCACCTTCTGGGTACTGGCGGGCAGCGCCATTTGTTGACTGTGGTAGTCAATTTCTGGTGTCGGCGCTCCGACCTTCTGCACCATCAATGCAAGGTTGGCACCTGCGGGCAGTTGATTAATATACTCATCAACATTCGCAGCCTGAACGCTGAACGTTATACCGGTAGTCAATCCGATGATAAATCTGGAAAATCGCATAATCTCGCGCTAACAACCCGAAAACAAACCGTCATACTACGGTGCATAGCACTGCAAAGTAAACGATGACCCATAGTGAACTTCGGGGTAAAATGCGTATCAAATTGAAAATTGCTGCTGACCTGGGGTCTGACCCCCGGGTCGGTTTTCTTTTTGCTTCTGGCCTGCTAATGCGGCCGGGGCAGGGAACACTGCTCCCAACAGGAATGTTTAAGAGGTATAACAAATGCAAGCTATTCCGATGACCTTACGTGGTGCCGAAAAACTGCGCAAAGAGCTGGATTTCCTGAAATCCGTTCGTCGCCCTGAAATTATCGCCGCTATCGCGGAAGCGCGTGAGCATGGCGACCTGAAGGAGAATGCTGAATATCATGCGGCGCGTGAGCAGCAGGGCTTTTGCGAAGGGCGCATTAAAGATATCGAAGCCAAGCTGTCTAATGCGCAGGTTATCGACATCACAAAAATGCCAAATAATGGCCGCGTGATCTTCGGCTCAAGCGTTACTGTGCTGAACCTGGACAGCGACGAAGAGCAAACTTATCGCATCGTGGGCGATGATGAAGCCGATTTTAAACAGAACCTAATTTCGGTGAACTCACCGATTGCTCGTGGCCTGATTGGCAAAGAGCAGGATGATGTTGTGACTATCCGCACCCCTGGTGGTGAAGTGGAGTACGAAATTATCAAGGTCGAGTACCTGTAATTCGCCTCTCTGCTAAGATGTTGATACATTGTAAAGAAAAGAAAAAGGCCGCATAGCGGCCTTTTATCAACTCAAGGAGCGTGGCATTTTGCTCACCTGCTGACAGAAATCCCTCGTTTTACACAGAAAATGTGTTCGATTCAGGATATCCTTAGCGTGGCAGCGAGATTTTACGCTCTTTAGATGGGCGGTAGAGCACCAGCGTTTTACCGATGACCTGTACATTACAGGCGCCGGTTTCGCGCACGATGGCTTCCACGATCAGGTTTTTAGTGTCTCTGTCTTCAGAGGCGATTTTCACCTTGATCAGCTCGTGGTGTTCCAGCGCTTGTTCAATCTCGGCAAGCACCCCTTCGGTCAAACCATTGTTGCCAAGCATGACTACAGGCTTGAGCGGATGTGCCAGACCTTTAAGGTGCTGTTTTTGTTTAGTACTCAGATTCATCGTATATTTTTGCTTACGTTGGGATTGAAAACGGTTCATTCTACCGCCATCTCCCTTATATCGCCAAATAGCTGCGTAGAAATTTACGTCACAGGCAAGCAACGATGAACCAGGACGGAAATGTTAAATGACAGGTAAAAAGCGTTCTGCCAGCTCCAGCCGCTGGCTTCAGGAACACTTTAGCGATAAATATGTTCAACAGGCGCAGAAAAAGGGGTTGCGATCCCGCGCCTGGTTTAAACTTGATGAAATACAGCAAAGTGACAAACTTTTTAAGCCGGGGATGACGGTTGTCGACCTCGGTGCGGCACCTGGCGGATGGTCCCAGTATGCGGTAACGCAGATCGGCGGAACCGGTCGAATCATCGCGTGTGATCTTTTACCAATGGATCCCATCGTTGGTGTCGACTTCCTTCAGGGCGATTTTCGTGATGAATTAGTGCTGAAAGCGTTACTTGATCGTGTAGGTGACAGTAAGGTCCAGGTTGTCATGTCGGATATGGCACCAAATATGTGTGGAACACCGGCGGTGGATATCCCCCGCGCCATGTATCTGGTGGAGCTAGCGTTAGAAATGTGTCGTGATGTACTAGCGCCTGGTGGTAGTTTTGTTGTGAAGGTGTTTCAGGGCGAAGGTTTCGAGGAGTATCTTAAGGAAATTCGCTCCCTGTTTGCGAAGGTCAAAGTTCGTAAGCCGGACTCTTCCCGGGCCCGTTCCCGAGAAGTGTATATTGTAGCGACCGGGCGAAAATGATAACCGGTGGATTTCAGGCGAAAGTTTGAATGAAACTGGATATAGAGTATCCTGACGCTGTTTTTAACACAGTTGTAATATGAGGTTAATCCCTTGAGTGACATGGCGAAAAACCTAATACTCTGGCTGGTCATTGCCGTTGTGCTGATGTCAGTATTCCAGAGCTTTGGGCCCAGCGAGTCGAATGGCCGCAAGGTGGATTATTCTACCTTCCTGCAGGAGGTCAATCAGGACCAGGTTCGCGAAGCGCGTATCAACGGACGTGAGATCAACGTTACCAAGAAAGATAGTAACCGTTACACGACTTACATCCCGGTGAACGATCCTAAGCTGCTTGATAACCTTCTGACTAAAAACGTCAAGGTGGTAGGTGAGCCGCCAGAAGAACCAAGCCTGCTGGCTTCTATCTTCATTTCCTGGTTCCCGATGCTGCTTCTTATCGGCGTCTGGATCTTCTTTATGCGCCAGATGCAGGGCGGCGGTGGCAAAGGTGCCATGTCGTTCGGTAAGAGCAAGGCGCGTATGCTGACGGAAGACCAGATCAAGACCACGTTCGCTGACGTTGCCGGGTGTGACGAAGCGAAAGAAGAGGTCGGTGAACTGGTTGAATACCTGCGCGAGCCGAGCCGTTTCCAGAAACTGGGCGGTAAGATCCCGAAAGGCGTGCTGATGGTAGGCCCTCCGGGTACCGGTAAAACCCTGCTGGCGAAAGCCATCGCGGGTGAAGCGAAGGTGCCGTTCTTTACAATTTCGGGTTCTGACTTCGTAGAAATGTTCGTGGGTGTGGGTGCATCTCGTGTGCGCGACATGTTCGAGCAGGCTAAGAAGGCAGCACCGTGCATTATCTTCATCGATGAAATCGACGCCGTAGGTCGCCAGCGTGGCGCTGGGCTGGGTGGTGGTCACGATGAACGTGAACAGACGCTGAACCAGATGCTGGTTGAGATGGACGGTTTCGAAGGTAACGAAGGTATCATCGTTATCGCGGCGACTAACCGTCCTGACGTACTTGACCCTGCGCTGCTGCGTCCAGGCCGTTTCGACCGTCAGGTTGTGGTGGGTCTGCCAGATGTTCGCGGTCGTGAACAGATTCTGAAAGTCCATATGCGTCGCGTACCGCTGGCGCCAGATATCGACGCGGCAATCATTGCGCGCGGTACCCCAGGTTTCTCTGGTGCGGACCTGGCTAACCTCGTCAACGAAGCAGCACTGTTTGCCGCTCGCGGTAACAAGCGTGTTGTGTCGATGGTAGAGTTCGAGAAAGCGAAAGACAAAATCATGATGGGTGCGGAACGTCGCTCCATGGTGATGACCGAAGCGCAGAAAGAGTCCACGGCGTACCACGAAGCGGGTCACGCGATCATCGGCCGCCTGGTACCGGAACACGATCCGGTGCATAAAGTGACGATTATTCCGCGCGGTCGTGCGCTGGGTGTGACCTTCTTCCTGCCTGAAGGCGACGCGATCAGCGCCAGCCGTCAGAAACTGGAAAGTCAGATTTCAACCCTGTACGGCGGTCGTCTGGCGGAAGAGATTATCTACGGTGCAGAACATGTTTCTACCGGTGCGTCTAACGATATTAAAGTCGCGACAAACCTGGCGCGTAACATGGTGACTCAGTGGGGCTTCTCCGACAAACTCGGTCCGCTGCTGTATGCAGAGGAAGAGGGTGAAGTATTCCTGGGCCGTTCTGTGGCGAAAGCGAAACATATGTCCGATGAGACTGCACGTATCATCGACCAGGAAGTGAAAGCGCTGATTGAACGTAACTACGGTCGCGCACGTCAGATCCTGAACGACAATATGGACATTCTGCATTCAATGAAAGATGCGCTCATGAAATATGAGACCATTGATGCTCCGCAGATCGACGACCTGATGGCCCGCCGCGAAGTGCGTCCGCCAGCTGGCTGGGAAGACCCAGGTGCTTCCAACAATTCTGACAATAATGGCACCCCGCGTGCGCCGCGTCCGGTTGATGAACCGCGTACGCCAAACCCGGGCAACACCATGTCAGAACAGTTGGGCGATAAGTAAGTCACTGCTGTTGAAGCGTTTGTCTGTACATCAAACCCTGGAGCTTGCTCCGGGGTTTTTCTTTTCTGTTTAACCTTGAAAATACCAGGGATTTTGCCATGAAACTATTCGCTCAGGACTCGCATCTCGATCTCTCACATCCCCATGTGATGGGGATCCTGAATGTTACCCCTGATTCCTTCTCCGACGGTGGCACGCATAACACGCTCATCGAAGCGGTTAAGCACGCCAATTTAATGATCAATGCAGGTGCCACGATCATTGATGTTGGCGGCGAATCGACGCGTCCTGGTGCGGCTGACGTTTCTGTGGAAGAAGAGCTAGCGCGCGTGGTGCCGGTGGTGGAAGCGATAGCACAGCGATTTGAGGTCTGGATCTCTGTGGATACATCCAAGCCAGAAGTGATCCGTGAAGTGGCGAGAGTAGGTGCTCACATTATCAATGATATCCGTTCGCTCACCGAACCTGGCGCACTTGAAGCCGCTGCGGAAACCGGCTTGCCGGTTTGCCTGATGCATATGCAAGGGCAACCGAAAACCATGCAGGAAGCGCCAAAGTATGATGATGTGTACGCCGATGTGAATCGCTTCTTTATTGAACATATTGCGCGCTGCGAACGTGCAGGTATCGCAAAAGAGAAATTGCTGCTCGACCCGGGGTTCGGTTTCGGTAAAAATCTCTCCCACAATTATGCATTGCTTGCGCGCTTATCGGAATTTCATCACTTTGGCCTGCCGCTGCTGGTGGGGATGTCGAGAAAGTCGATGATTGGTCAGTTACTGAATGTGGGGCCAGGGGAACGCCTGAGTGGCAGCCTGGCCTGCGCGGTGATTGCGGCGATGCAAGGTGCGCACATTATCCGTGTCCATGACGTCAAAGAAACAGTAGAAGCCATGCGAGTGGTGGAAGCCACACTGGCAGCGAAGGAAAACAAACGCTATGAGTAATCGTAAATATTTTGGTACCGATGGTATCCGTGGGCGTGTAGGCGATGCTCCCATCACCCCTGATTTTGTCCTGAAGCTCGGCTGGGCTGCTGGCAAGGTACTGGCACGTCATGGTTCCCGTAAGATCATTATCGGTAAAGACACTCGTATTTCGGGTTATATGCTGGAATCGGCACTGGAAGCTGGCCTTGCGGCTGCCGGGCTATCCGCCTCCTTTACGGGGCCAATGCCAACACCTGCAGTCGCATACCTGACGCGTACTTTCCGTGCAGAAGCGGGGATTGTTATTTCGGCTTCACACAACCCGTTCTATGACAACGGTATCAAGTTCTTCTCCATCGATGGCACCAAGTTGCCGGATGAAGTGGAAGAAGCCATTGAAGCCGAAATGGAAAAAGAGATCACCTGTGTCGATTCCGCAGAACTGGGTAAAGCCAACCGTATCGTCGATGCGGCGGGTCGTTATATCGAATTCTGCAAAGGGACATTCCCGAACGAACTGAGTCTGGCACATCTCAAAATTGTGGTGGACTGCGCAAACGGTGCGACCTACCACATTGCCCCGAATGTCTTCCGTGAACTGGGCGCGAAGGTCATCACCATTGGCTGTGAGCCGGATGGTCTGAACATTAACGAACAGGTTGGTGCGACAGACGTTCGTGCCCTGCAGGCGCGTGTGCTGGCTGAAAAAGCCGATCTGGGTATTGCGCTGGACGGCGACGGTGACCGCGTAATCATGGTCGACCACGAAGGCAATAAGGTCGATGGTGACCAGATCCTGTATATCATCGCGCGTGAAGGTCTGCGTCAGGGGCAGTTGCGTGGCGGCGCAGTCGGCACCTTAATGAGTAACATGGGCCTGGAACTGGCACTGAAACAGCTCGGTATTCCGTTTGTTCGCGCGAAAGTGGGTGACCGCTACGTGCTGGAAAAACTGCAGGAGAAGGGCTGGCGAATTGGCGCAGAAAACTCCGGTCACGTGATTCTGCTGGACAAAACCACCACCGGGGACGGTATCGTCGCCGCACTGCAGGTGGTTGCGGCCATGGCGCGCAACCATATGAGCCTGCACGATCTCTGCAGCGGTATGAAAATGTTCCCACAGATCCTGGTGAACGTGCGGTTTACCGCCGGTAAAGGCGATCCGCTGGAAAATGATAACGTGAAAGCGGTGATGGCTGATGTTGAAGCTGCCCTGGGCAACCGTGGACGCGTACTGTTGCGTAAGTCTGGTACTGAACCACTGATTCGCGTTATGGTGGAAGGGGAAGACGAAGCGCAGGTTAATGAATTTGCGCACCGTATCGCGGATGCCGTAAAAGCTGCATAATTTTGCACGCTAAATGTTTAAAAAGGCGGCTTTTGTCGCCTTTGTTTTAATCAATTAATGGCTTTTTGCTGTTTTTTTCCGCAGTTGATACAATGCGTCAAAAATGCCCTTGCGAA
The DNA here is from genome assembly GCF_012241585.1 of Pantoea sp. LS15. NCBI lineage: Bacteria > Pseudomonadati > Pseudomonadota > Gammaproteobacteria > Enterobacterales > Erwiniaceae > Pantoea > Pantoea sp. LS15. The sequence continues at coordinate 140,174 of NZ_JAAVXA010000007.1, read as the reverse complement.
GGTCATTCGCTTTGGTTAGTATTCACACCCGCTTCAGTGGGAAACAAAAATCCTGCTAATTGGTCGAAGCATTGGTATGCGGCAAATCCGCAAGGAACAGGTTGATTATGTACGAAGCTCTTTTAGTTGTTTTCCTTATTGTAGCCATCGCTCTCGTAGCGCTGATTATGCTGCAGCAAGGTAAAGGCGCTGATATGGGAGCCTCCTTCGGAGCAGGCGCTTCCGGTACGCTGTTCGGTTCAAGTGGTTCTGCGAACTTCATGACCCGCACAACGGCGATTCTGGCTACGCTGTTCTTCATCATCAGTCTGGTGCTTGGCAATATCAACAGCAACAAGACCAGCAAAGGAAGCGAGTGGGAAAATCTGAGCGCGCCAGCAAAAACTGAGCAAACTCAACCAGCTGCTCCGGCTAAGCCGACCAGCGATATCCCGCACTAAGTATTCTGTACCGAGGTGGTGGAATTGGTAGACACGCTACCTTGAGGTGGTAGTGCCCTAACGGGCTTGTGGGTTCGAGTCCCATCCTCGGTACCAATATTCCAGAAGAAAGACGTCGAAAGACGTCTTTTTTTTCGTCTGTGGATTAACAGGCATAAAAAAGGCGTCCATCGGACGCCTTTTGCATTTCTTGTCAGCGATTACTTCTTATCGCTGTGCTCCAGGTTTTCAACCTGTGGCAGACCATTACCGGAACTGGCAGAGAGCAGGCCATTCTCCACGTAGTTAAACAGCTTCGCACGCGTATCGGTGATGTCCAGGTTACGCATGGTTAACTGGCCAATACGATCGTCCGGAGAGAACACAGATTCCCCTTTCTCCATGGTCAGACGTTCTGCTTTGTAAGTCAGATTGTCAGACACGGTGTTTAGGATGGAGTAGTCGTTACCGCGACGCAGCTCAAGAGTGACTTCACCAGTGATTGCACTTGCAACCCAACGTTGCAGGGAATCACGCAGCATCAGTGCCTGCGGATCGAACCAGCGGCCCTGGTACAGCAGTTTACCCAGTTGGCGCCCATGAGAGTGATACTGCTCAATGGTATCTTCGTTGTGAATACCGGTCAGCAGACGCTCGTATGCGATATGCAGCAGCGCCATCCCCGGGGCTTCATAGATGCCACGGCTTTTCGCTTCGATGATACGGTTTTCAATCTGATCGCTCATGCCCAGACCGTGACGACCACCGATACGGTTTGCTTCCAGCATCAGTTCAACATCGTCAGAGAACGTTTTGCCGTTCAGCGCAACCGGATGACCACGTTCGAAACGCACGGTCACTTCTTCCGCCTGAATTTTGACGTTTTCGTCCCAGAACTTCACACCCATGATCGGGTTAACAATCTTCACGCTGGAATTCAGGAACTCCAGGTCTTTCGCTTCGTGCGTTGCACCCAGCATATTGGAGTCGGTGGAATAGGCTTTCTCGACTGACATTTTGTAGTCAAAACCACAGGCGATCATGAATTCGGACATCTCATGACGGCCACCCAGCTCGTCGATGAAGTCAGTATCCAGCCACGGTTTGTAGATCTGCAGCTCAGCGTTTGTCAGCAGACCATAACGATAGAAACGCTCGATATCGTTGCCTTTATAGGTGCTACCGTCACCCCAGATGTTCACGCCATCTTCTTTCATGGCTGCAACCAGCATAGTACCGGTCACGGCACGGCCCAGTGGGGTGGTATTGAAATAGGTCAGGCCGCCGGTGGTGTTATGGAACGCGCCACACTGAATAGCCGCGATACCTTCAGCGACCAGTTGTTTACGGCAGTCAATCAGACGTGCGTTCTCTGCACCATATTCCATGGCACGACGAGGGATCGCATCATAATCTTCCTCATCTGGCTGACCGAGGTTCGCAGTATATGCATACGGAACCGCTCCCTTCTGGCGCATCCACAGCAGTGCAGCGCTGGTATCCAGGCCGCCTGAGAAAGCGATGCCAATACGTTGTCCTACCGGAAGATGCTTGAGAATCGTCGTCATATAATAAAACCCTGCTTGATTGACTGATTAGAGACCGCTTTCGCTATCTGTGCATGTTTATGCAAAATAAGTGAGTACTCATTTAATCATCTTTTGCCGATGACCGAAAGAGACTCCTGCGTTTTTTGTAAAAATTTTGGTCTGATTGCTCTGACGGAAGTCGCCTTGACAGGTGGGGTCAACTATCAATATACTGAACGCCGATTTTACGTCCCGTCTTCGGTACCAAATCCCAGCATTATTTGCAAATTCTGTCCAAAACGCGTAGAATTTGCCACGTTTCAGGCGCGGGGTGGAGCAGCCTGGTAGCTCGTCGGGCTCATAACCCGAAGGTCGTCGGTTCAAATCCGGCCCCCGCAACCACTTTCCCATAAAGTTCTTTTTCAAATATACTGTGAAGACTTAGAGCCTTCGTAGCTGGATTTGAAAAAATTCTTTCGGAGAGTGCTCCAGGCCACAGTTGTGGCTATAGGGTTCAGTTATCTAAAGCCCCGATTTATCGGGGTTTTTTGTTATCTGACTACAGAATAACTGGGCTTTACGCCCTTTTTTTATGTCTTGGGGGTGGGCTTGTCCACATTAGAGCAAAAATTAACAGAGATGATTACTGCACCGGTCGAAGCACTGGGCTACGAACTGGTCGGCATCGAATTCGTTCGCGGCCGTACATCGACGCTGCGCATCTATATTGATAGTGAAGATGGCATCAATGTTGATGATTGTGCTGATGTTAGCCACCAGGTGAGTGCGGTTCTTGATGTTGAAGACCCGATTACCGTTGCGTACAACCTGGAAGTTTCCTCACCTGGCCTCGATCGCCCGATGTTCACGGCCGAACACTATGTGCGTTTTACCGGTGAAGAAGTGGCTCTCGTTCTGCGTATGGCCGTACAGAACCGCCGTAAATGGCAGGGAATTATCAAAGCCGTTGATGGTGAAATGATCACGGTAACAGTCGAAGGCAAAGATGAAGTGTTCGCGCTGAGTAATATCCAGAAGGCGAACCTGGTTCCCCACTTTTAACAGTCTGGATTGAGGTGAAAAGCCCGCGATGAACAAAGAAATTTTGGCTGTTGTTGAAGCCGTCTCCAACGAGAAATCACTGCCGCGTGAGAAGATTTTCGAAGCGCTGGAAAGTGCACTGGCTACAGCAACCAAGAAAAAATACGAGCAAGAGATCGATGTTCGCGTAGAAATCGATCGTAAAAGCGGTGACTTCGATACATTCCGTCGTTGGGTAATCGTTGAAGAAGTGACCCAGCCGACCAAAGAGATCACCCTGGAAGCGGCACGTTTTGAAGACGAAAGTCTGAACGTGGGTGAATACGTTGAAGATCAGATTGAATCTGTGACTTTCGACCGTATCACGACCCAGACCGCGAAACAGGTTATCGTGCAGAAAGTGCGTGAAGCCGAGCGCGCGCTGGTTGTCGACCAGTTCCGCGATCAGGAAGGCGAAATCATTACTGGCGTGGTGAAGAAAGTGAACCGCGACAACATCTCTCTGGAAATCAAATCCGAAGGGATGCCGGGTAACGCTGAAGCGGTAATTCTGCGTGAAGATATGCTGCCACGTGAAAACTTCCGTCCAGGTGACCGTATTCGTGGTGTTCTGTACGCCGTGCGTCCTGAAGCGCGTGGTGCACAGCTGTTCGTGACCCGTTCTAAACCAGAAATGCTGGTTGAACTGTTCCGTATCGAAGTACCGGAAATCGGCGAAGAAGTTATCGAGATTAAAGCAGCGGCTCGCGATCCGGGCTCTCGTGCGAAAATTGCGGTGAAAACCAACGACAAACGTATCGACCCAGTCGGTGCTTGTGTCGGTATGCGTGGTGCGCGTGTTCAGGCTGTCTCTACTGAGCTTGGCGGCGAGCGTATTGATATCGTTCTGTGGGACGATAACCCGGCGCAGTTCGTGATCAACGCAATGGCTCCAGCTGATGTGGCGTCTATCGTTGTTGACGAAGACAAACACACTATGGATATCGCAGTTGAAGCGGGCAACCTGGCGCAGGCAATCGGCCGTAATGGTCAGAACGTTCGCCTGGCGTCACAGCTGAGCGGCTGGGAACTCAACGTCATGACCGTTGATGACCTGCAGGCCAAGCATCAGGCTGAAGCCCATGCGGCGATCGATACCTTCACTAAGTACCTGGATATTGACGAAGATTTCGCCACTGTTCTGGTTGAAGAAGGCTTCTCTACGCTGGAAGAACTGGCCTATGTGCCAATGAAAGAGCTGCTGGAAATTGACGGTCTGGATGAGCCAACCGTTGAAGCCCTGCGTGAACGCGCTAAAAACGCACTGACCACCCTGGCACTGGCTCAGGAAGAAAGCCTTGGCGATAAGAAGCCGGCTGATGACCTGCTGAATCTGGAAGGTCTTGATCGTGCGATTGCGTTCAAGCTGGCTGCCCGTGGTGTTTGTACGCTGGAAGACCTCGCCGAGCAAGGCGTTGATGACCTGGCTGATATCGAAGGTTTAACCGACGAGAAAGCCGGCGAGCTCATCATGGCCGCACGTAATATTTGCTGGTTCGGCGACGAAGCGTAATAAACTGTAGCAGGAAGGAACAGCATGACTGATGTAACTGTAAAATCGCTGGCTGCTGAGATTCAGACCTCCGTGGACCGCCTGGTACAGCAATTTGCTGATGCAGGGATCCCGAAGTCCGCTGATGACTCGGTGACCGCGCAAGAAAAACAAACCTTGTTAACGCATCTGAACCGTGAACACGGTTCGACGCCTGACAAGTTAACGCTGCAACGCAAAACGCGTAGCACGTTAAACATCCCAGGTACCGGTGGCAAAAGCAAATCGGTACAAATTGAAGTCCGCAAGACGCGCACCTTTGTAAAACGTGATCCGCAAGAGGCAGAACGCCTTGCCGCGGAAGAGCAGGCACAGCGTGAAGCGGAAGAACAAGCTCAGCGTGAGGCGGAAGCAACCGCTAAACGTGAAGCAGAATTAAAAGCTGAACGTGAGGCCGCAGAAAAAGCGAAACGCGACGCAAGTGATAAAGTGAAGCGTGACGCTGCGGAAAAAGACAAAGTGAGCAATCAACAGACAGACGAAATGACCAAAACCGCCCAGGCTGAAAAAGCCCGCCGTGAAAATGAAGCTGCCGAGCTGAAGCGTAAAGCGGAAGAAGAAGCCCGTCGTAAGCTGGAAGAAGAAGCGCGTCGTGTGGCTGAAGAAGCACGCCGTATGGCAGAAGAAAACGAGAAGAACGGTGTTGATACCGCTGAGCAGTCTGAAGATACCAGCGACTATCACGTGACCACTTCTCAGCACGCGCGTCAGGCTGAAGATGATAACGACCGTGAAGTTGAAGGCGGCCGTGGTCGTGGTCGCAATGCGAAAGCAGCGCGTCCGGCGAAGAAAGGCAATAAACACGCCGAATCTAAAGCTGACCGTGAAGAAGCGCGTGCAGCGGTACGTGGTGGTAAAGGCGGCAAACAGCGTAAAGGTTCTTCTCTGCAGCAGGGCTTCCAGAAGCCAGCTCAGGCAGTTAACCGTGACGTTGTGATCGGCGAAACCATCACCGTTGGCGATCTGGCGAACAAGATGGCAGTTAAAGGCTCTCAGGTCATCAAAGCGATGATGAAACTGGGCGCAATGGCGACCATCAACCAGGTTATCGACCAGGAAACCGCACAACTGGTTGCCGAAGAGATGGGCCACAAAGTTATCCTGCGTCGTGAAAACGAGCTGGAAGAAGCGGTAATGAGCGACCGTGACACCGGTGCTGCGGCTGAACCGCGTGCGCCAGTGGTGACCATCATGGGTCACGTTGACCACGGTAAAACCTCTCTGCTCGACTACATTCGTTCTACGAAAGTGGCCTCCGGTGAAGCGGGTGGTATTACCCAGCACATCGGTGCTTACCACGTAGAAACTGACAACGGTATGATCACCTTCCTGGATACCCCAGGCCACGCCGCGTTTACCTCAATGCGTGCTCGTGGTGCCCAGGCGACAGATATCGTTGTTCTGGTTGTTGCAGCTGACGATGGCGTCATGCCACAGACTATCGAAGCTATCCAGCACGCGAAAGCGGCGGGTGTGCCGGTAGTGGTTGCAGTGAACAAGATCGATAAGCCAGAAGCGGATCCGGATCGTGTTAAAAACGAACTGTCCCAGTACGGCATCATGCCAGAAGAGTGGGGCGGTGAAAGCCAGTTCGTACACGTGTCTGCGAAAGCAGGTACCGGTATCGACGACCTGCTGGACGCGATCTTGCTGCAGGCTGAAGTTCTGGAGCTGAAAGCGATCCGTAACGGTATGGCGAGCGGCGCTGTTATCGAATCCTTCCTGGATAAAGGCCGTGGCCCGGTGGCGACCGTTCTGGTTCGCGAAGGTACACTGCATAAAGGCGATATCGTCCTGTGTGGTTTCGAATATGGTCGTGTTCGTGCGATGCGTAACGAACTGGGTCAGGAAGTCCTGGAAGCAGGTCCGTCCATTCCAGTGGAAATCCTGGGTCTGTCCGGTGTGCCGGCTGCCGGTGACGAAGTGACCGTTGTGCGTGACGAGAAGAAAGCACGTGAAGTTGCACTGTATCGTCAGGGCAAATTCCGTGAAGTTAAACTGGCTCGTCAGCAGAAATCTAAACTCGAGAACATGTTTGCCAACATGACCGAGGGCGAAGTTCACGAAGTGAACGTTGTTCTGAAAGCCGACGTTCAGGGTTCTGTGGAAGCGATCTCCGACTCCTTGCTGAAACTGTCTACCGACGAAGTTAAAGTGAAGATCATCGGTTCTGGCGTAGGTGGTATCACCGAAACCGACGCGACCCTGGCTGCAGCGTCCAACGCTATCCTGGTTGGCTTCAACGTGCGTGCTGATGCTTCTGCTCGCCGCGTGATCGAAGCGGAAAGCCTGGATCTGCGTTACTACTCCGTCATCTATAACCTGATCGACGAAGTGAAAGCTGCGATGAGCGGTATGCTGTCTCCTGAGCTGAAACAGCAGATCATCGGTCTGGCTGAAGTACGTGACGTGTTCAAATCACCGAAATTCGGTGCGATCGCGGGCTGTATGGTTACCGAAGGTATCATCAAGCGTCACAACCCAATCCGTGTCCTGCGCGACAACGTGGTTATCTATGAAGGCGAGCTGGAATCCCTGCGCCGCTTCAAAGATGACGTGAACGAAGTCCGTAACGGTATGGAATGTGGTATCGGCGTGAAGAACTACAACGACGTTCGCGTTGGCGATATGATCGAAGTGTTCGAGATCATCGAAATTCAGCGTACCATCGCTTAATGACCGATTGTAGGCCGGGATCGCCTCGCGCCACCCGGCAATAATTTAAAAAAGGGGCTTTAGCCCCTTTTTTGTCTGGAGAATTTATTATGGCGAAAGAATTTGGTCGCCCTCAGCGCGTAGCGCAGGAAATGCAGAAAGAGATCGCCCTCATTCTGCAACGTGAAATTAAAGACCCACGCGTGGGTATGATGACCACCGTGTCTGGCGTAGAAATGTCCCGTGACCTGGCGTATGCCAAAGTGTTCGTGACTTTCCTGAACGATCAGGATGAAGCCGCAGTTAAAAACGGTATCAAAGCCCTTCAGGAAGCCTCTGGTTTCATCCGCTCTCTGCTTGGTAAAGCGATGCGTCTGCGTATCGTGCCTGAGCTGACCTTCTTCTACGACAACTCGCTGGTTGAAGGTATGCGTATGTCTAACCTGGTAACCAGCGTGGTGAAACATGACGACGAACGTCGTGTTAACCCAGCGGACGACAGCAAGGAGGACTAATGAGTCGTCCTCGTCGTCGTGGTCGCGACGTGCATGGTGTGCTGCTGCTGGATAAACCCCAGGGCGCTTCCAGCAACGACGTGCTGCAAAAAGTTAAGCGTATTTTTAACGCCAACCGTGCGGGCCACACGGGTGCGCTGGACCCTCTGGCAACCGGTATGCTGCCGGTTTGTCTGGGGGAGGCGACAAAGTTTTCCCAGTACCTGCTCGACTCCGATAAGCGTTACCGCGTTATCGCCAAACTAGGACAGCGTACGGATACCTCCGACGCAGATGGTCAGGTGGTAGAAGAGCGTCCGGTGACATTCAGCGCGGAACAGCTTGATGCTGCGCTGGAGAGCTTCCGTGGGGACACGATGCAGGTGCCGTCGATGTATTCGGCGCTGAAATATCAGGGAAAAAAACTCTACGAATATGCACGCCAGGGCATTGAAGTCCCGCGTGAAGCCCGTCCGATAACCGTGTATGAACTGCTGTTTATTCGCCACGAAGGGGATGAGCTGGAGCTGGAAGTACACTGTTCGAAAGGCACCTATATTCGTACCATCATCGACGATCTTGGTGAAAAACTGGGCTGTGGCGCACATGTTATCTACCTGCGCCGCCTTGCGGTGAGTAAGTATCCAGTAGAGCGAATGGTGACCCTTGAACATCTTCGCGCGTTGGTTGAACAGGCTGAAGCCCAGGGTATTGCTCCGGCAGATTTACTGGATCCATTGCTGATGCCGATGGACAGTCCGGCAGCGGACTTCCCTGTAGTTAATCTTCCTTTAACATCGTCCGTTTACTTTAAGAACGGAAACCCGGTTCGTACGGCTGATGCGCCGCTCGAAGGTCTGGTACGTGTGACTGAAGGTGATGAAGGCAAGTTTATTGGGATGGGCGAAATGGATGGTGAAGGGCGCGTTGCGCCACGCCGTCTGGTCGTCGAATACCCGGTAGAAGCGTGACGGCAATAACGGCTCACCTTGCGATAAGCAGGGGAGACGAGTAGAATATTGCCGCTTAACGCCTGGTAAATTGTTTAACAATCTGCGGGGCGTACATTGGATTGCTGAATTAGAGATCGGCATCCTTACATTCTTTATACTTTGGAGTTTGAAAATGTCTCTAAGCGTTGAAGCTAAAGCTAAAATCGTTTCTGAGTTTGGTCGTGGTACTAACGACAGCGGTTCTACCGAAGTTCAGGTTGCACTGCTGACTGCACAGATTAACCACCTGCAGGGTCACTTTGCAGAGCACAAAAAAGATCACCACAGCCGTCGTGGTCTGCTGCGCATGGTTTCTCAGCGTCGTAAACTGCTCGACTACCTGAAACGTAAAGATGTTGCACGCTACACCGCGCTGATCGAGCGTCTGGGTCTGCGTCGCTAAGTCTTGCGAGTTTCAGAAAAGGGGGCCTGATGGCCCCTTTTTTCAACCAGACGGCAGCAATTCACTGGAAACTATTGTATTGTTGCTATAAATGATCTTCATTGCAGAGGTTCGCGCGGCTAATGAGAGGCTTCACCCATGAGGGTGTCGGTTGTCATTAGTCGCGAGGATGCGAAGAAGGTCGGGTTAAATCGACAGCACGCCGTGGGTGTGCTGTCAAACATTTAAGAAAGGACAGAATTTTGCTGAATCCGATCGTTCGTAAATTCCAGTATGGTCAACATACCGTCACGCTGGAAACTGGCATGATGGCACGTCAGGCTACTGCTGCCGTTATGGTAAGCATGGATGACACTGCAGTATTCGTGACCGTAGTTGGCCAGAAAAAAGCAAAACCAGGTCAGGACTTCTTCCCACTGACCGTTAACTACCAGGAGCGTACTTACGCTGCCGGTAAAATCCCAGGTGGTTTCTTCCGTCGTGAAGGCCGTCCAAGCGAAGGCGAAACCCTGATCGCGCGTCTGATTGACCGCCCGGTTCGCCCGCTGTTCCCGGAAGGTTTCGTGAACGAAGTTCAGGTTATCGCGACCGTTGTTTCCGTTAACCCACAGGTTAACCCAGACATCGTAGCGATGATTGGTGCTTCTGCCGCCCTGTCACTGTCTGGTATTCCATTCAATGGCCCAATCGGTGCCGCGCGCGTCGGTTACATCAACGACCAGTACGTACTGAACCCAACTCAGGAAGAGCTGAAAGAAAGTAAGCTGGACCTGGTTGTTGCGGGTACTGAAGCCGCCGTTCTGATGGTTGAATCTGAAGCTGAACTGCTGAGCGAAGACCAGATGCTGGGCGCCGTGGTCTTCGGTCACGATCAGCAGCAGGTTGTTATCCAGAACATCAACGACCTGGTGAAAGAAGCGGGTAAACCACGTTGGGACTGGCAGCCAGAAGCGGCAAACGACGCACTGAATGCACGCGTTGCTGCACTGGCAGAATCTCGTCTGAGCGATGCGTACCGTATCACTGACAAACAGGAGCGTTACGCTCAGGTTGACGTGATCAAATCTGACGTTACCGCTGCCCTGGTTGCTGAAGACGAAACGCTGGACGCTAACGAAATTGGCGAAATCCTGCACGCAATCGAGAAAAACGTTGTTCGTGGCCGCGTTCTGGCTGGTGAGCCGCGTATTGATGGCCGCGAAAAAGACATGATCCGTGGTCTGGACGTTCGTACTGGCGTACTGCCACGTACTCACGGTTCTGCGCTGTTCACCCGTGGTGAAACTCAGGCGCTGGTGACGGCAACTCTGGGTACTGCCCGTGATGCACAGATCATCGACGAACTGATGGGCGAGCGTACTGACAGCTTCCTGTTCCACTATAACTTCCCTCCGTACTCCGTAGGTGAAACCGGTATGGTGGGTTCGCCGAAGCGTCGTGAAATTGGTCACGGTCGTCTGGCGAAGCGCGGCGTGCTGGCAGTGATGCCAGACGCAGACAAATTCCCGTACACCGTTCGTGTGGTTTCTGAAATCACCGAATCTAACGGTTCTTCTTCCATGGCTTCCGTGTGTGGTGCCTCTCTGGCGCTGATGGATGCTGGCGTGCCAATCAAAGCCGCTGTTGCGGGTATCGCAATGGGTCTGGTGAAAGAAGGCGACAACTTTGTTGTTCTGTCTGACATTCTGGGCGACGAAGATCACCTGGGCGATATGGACTTCAAAGTAGCGGGTTCCCGCGACGGTATCTCTGCACTGCAGATGGATATCAAAATTGAAGGTATCACCAAAGAGATCATGCAGGTTGCTCTGAACCAGGCTAAAGGTGCGCGTCTGCACATCCTGGGCGTGATGGAACAAGCGATTAACGCACCGCGTGGCGATATTTCTCAGTTCGCTCCGCGTATTCACACCATCAAGATCAATCCAGACAAGATCAAAGATGTTATCGGTAAGGGCGGTTCTGTTATCCGTGCTCTGACCGAAGAAACTGGCACCACCATCGAAATCGAAGATGACGGTACAGTGAAGATTGCTGCAACCGATGGCGAGAAAGCGAAATTCGCTATCCGTCGTATCGAAGAAATCACTGCAGAAATCGAAGTGGGCCGCGTCTATGCAGGTAAAGTGACCCGTATCGTTGACTTTGGCGCGTTCGTTGCCATCGGTGGCGGTAAAGAAGGTCTGGTTCACATCTCTCAGATCGCTGACAAGCGCGTTGAGAAAGTGACCGATTACCTGCAGATGGGCCAGGAAGTACCGGTTAAAGTTCTGGAAGTTGACCGCCAGGGCCGTATCCGTCTGAGCATTAAAGAAGCAACCGAGCAGTCTCAGCCAGCTGCTGCGCCTGAAGCACAGGCAGCAGAACAGCAAGGCGAGTAAGTTGCCATTTGCCCTCCGCTTTGCGGAGGGCCTATTATCAGGCAGGACGCCTTGTTAAGCCGCCGGGGGACAGGACGTTCATCCAATAGTTGTCTTCGGGAGTGGGAAATGAAGCCTTTTTTGCGCTGGTGTTTCGTTGCGACAGCTCTAACGCTGGCAGGATGCAGCAACTCTGCCTGGCGTAAGAGCGAAGTCCTCGCAGTGCCATTGCAACCGACTTTGCAGCAGGAAGTGATTCTGGCACGCATGGAACAAATTCTTGCCAGTCGGGCTTTAACCGATGACGAACGCGCACAGCTTTTATATGAGCGCGGAGTGTTGTATGATAGTCTCGGTCTGAGGGCATTGGCGCGAAATGATTTTTCACAAGCGCTGGCAATCCGACCTGATATGCCTGAAGTATTCAATTACTTAGGCATTTATTTAACGCAGGCAGGCAATTTTGATGCTGCCTATGAAGCGTTTGATTCTGTACTTGAGCTTGATCCAACTTACAACTACGCGCACTTGAATCGCGGTATCGCATTGTATTACGGCGGTCGTGATAAGTTAGCGCAAGATGATCTGCTGGCGTTTTATCAAGACGATCCTAATGATCCTTTCCGTAGCCTGTGGCTTTACATCGTTGAGCGGAAGCTCGATGAGAAGCAGGCAAAAGAGGCACTGAAACAGCGCTTCGATAAATCGGACAAGGAACAGTGGGGATGGAACATTGTCGAGTTCTACCTGGGCAACATTAGCGAAGCAACGCTGATGGAACGCCTCAAGGCGGACGCAACGGATAACACCTCGCTCGCTGAGCATCTCAGTGAAACCAACTTCTATTTAGGTAAGTACTACCTAAGTCTGGGGGATAAGGACAGCGCTACGGCACTGTTCAAATTAGCGGTTGCTAACAACGTACACAACTTCGTTGAGCACCGTTATGCATTGTTGGAATTATCGCTCTTGGGCCAGGAGCAAGACGACCTGGCAGAATCGGACCAGCAATAGCTGACGACATAAACATCAGCCCGTAATCTTTTGATTGCCATCATCTTAACTGGTGAGGGCGTTGTTGTTCGTCAATACATCTAATTTGAGCCGGTTCACACTTTTCAATGAAAATTGCAGATCATTTTCACGATGAGCTAAGTAGACTGGCCGCCATTGACATTGAGGCACTCGTACTACATGGCTGAATTCGAAACCACTTTTGCAGATCTGGGCCTGAAGGCTCCTATCCTTGAAGCCCTTAACGATCTGGGTTACGAAAAACCATCTCCGATCCAGGCAGAATGTATCCCACATCTGCTCTCTGGTCGTGACGTGCTGGGCATGGCCCAGACTGGTAGCGGTAAAACTGCGGCGTTCTCGCTGCCGCTGCTGAACAATATTGATCCGGACCTGCGTGCACCGCAGATCCTCGTCCTGGCTCCAACCCGTGAACTGGCTGTTCAGGTTGCTGAAGCAATGACGGAATTCTCTAAACATATGCGCGGCGTAAACGTGGTAGCCCTGTACGGCGGCCAGCGTTATGACGTGCAGTTACGCGCCCTGCGCCAGGGCCCACAGATTGTTGTCGGTACGCCTGGCCGTCTGCTGGATCACCTGAAGCGCGGTACTCTGGACCTCTCTAAACTGAGCGGCCTGGTACTGGATGAAGCAGATGAAATGCTGCGTATGGGCTTCATCGAAGACGTAGAAACTATCATGGCGCAGATCCCGGACGGTCATCAGACCGCGCTGTTCTCTGCAACCATGCCAGAAGCGATTCGTCGCATTACCCGCCGCTTCATGAAAGAGCCGCAGGAAGTGCGTATTCAGTCCAGCGTTACCACTCGCCCGGACATCAGCCAGAGCTACTGGTCTGTATACGGCATGCGCAAAAACGAAGCGCTGGTACGTTTCCTGGAAGCGGAAGATTTTGATGCGGCGATTATCTTCGTTCGTACCAAAAACGCGACCCTGGAAGTGGCTGAAGCGCTTGAGCGTAGCGGCTACAACAGCGCAGCGCTGAACGGCGACATGAACCAGGCCCTACGTGAGCAGACTCTGGAGCGTTTGAAAGACGGTCGTCTGGATATCCTGATTGCAACCGACGTGGCAGCACGTGGTCTGGACGTTGAACGTATCAGCCTGGTTGTTAACTACGACATCCCGATGGACTCCGAGTCTTACGTTCACCGTATCGGCCGTACCGGTCGTGCGGGTCGTGCGGGTCGTGCTCTGCTGTTCGTTGAGAACCGCGAGCGCCGTCTGCTGCGTAACATCGAACGCACCATGAAGCTGACCATTCCAGAAGCTGACCTGCCAAACGCAGAACTGCTGGGCAAACGCCGTCTGGAAAAATTCGCCGCGAAAGTTCAGCAGCAGCTGGAAAGCAGCGATCTGGATCAGTACCGTGCACTGCTGTCGCAGATTCAGCCAACTGCTGAAGGCGAAGAGCTGGATATGGAAACTCTGGCAGCAGCACTGCTGAAAATGGCGCAAGGCGAACGTAGCCTGATCGTGCCACCAGATGCACCAATGCGTCCTAAGCGTGAATTCCGTGACCGTGACGATCGCTTCGAACGTCGTGGCGACCGTAACGATCGTGGCCCACGTGGTGACCGTCCAGAGCGCGGTGGTGAAGACCGTCCACGTCGTGAGCGTCGTGACGCGGGCGACATGGAGCTGTACCGCATTGAAGTGGGCCGTGATGATGGTGTTGAAGTTCGTCACATCGTTGGCGCGATCGCTAACGAAGGCGACATCAGCAGCCGTTACATTGGTAACATCAAGCTGTTCGCATCCCACTCTACCATTGAGCTGCCAAAAGGCATGCCGGGCGAAGTACTGCAGCACTTTACTCGCACCCGCATCCTGAACAAGCCGATGAACATGCAGCTGCTGGGCGATGCACAGCCACGTCCTGACCGTGGCGGCGAACGTCGTGGCGGTGGTCGCGGTTTCGGTGGTGAGCGTCGTGAAGGTGGTCGCAGCGAAGGTCGTGGCGGTGAAGGTCGTCGTTTCTCCGGCGAGCGCCGTGAAAACCGCGGCCCACGTCGTGACGAAGGTTCAAGCCGTCGTCGTGACGCGTAATCCTTACGCAACTGACGTAAAGTAAAATATACAGCCCCGATAAACACAATCGGGGCTTTTTTTATTTCTTTTGTACTCCTGTACTGGTACAGTGCTGCACATTAAAATGCATCACCGCATTATTGACTGGAGAAATGGCTGTATGGCGACACTAACCACCACTCAAACGTCACCTTCGCTGCTTGGCGGCGTGGTGATCATCGGCGGAACCATTATTGGCGCCGGGATGTTCTCCCTGCCAGTGGTCATGTCCGGTGCGTGGTTCTTCTGGTCGCTGGCGGCGCTGGTCTTTACCTGGTTCTGTATGCTCCATTCCGGGCTCATGATCCTCGAAGCGAACCTGAACTACCGTATAGGCTCCAGCTTCGACACCATTACCAAAGATCTGTTAGGCAAAGGCTGGAACCTGGTGAACGGCCTCTCCATCGCATTTGTGCTTTACATCCTGACCTACGCATATATTTCAGCGAGCGGTTCTATTCTGCACCACACCTTCTCGGAGATGTCGCTGAACGTTCCGGCGCGTCTGGCAGGGCTGTGCTTTGCGCTGGGCGTGGCGTTTATCGTCTGGATGAGCACCAAAGCAGTGAGCCGCATGACGGCGATTGTGCTGGGCGCTAAGGTCATCACCTTCTTCCTGACCTTCGGCAGCCTGCTGGGGCACGTCACTCCCGCGACACTGTTTAATGTCGCCGAAGTGAATACCTCCTATACGCCATACCTACTGATGACGCTGCCATTCTGTCTGGCGTCGTTCGGCTACCACGGTAATGTGCCGAGCCTGATGAAGTACTACGGCAAAGATCCACGCACGATTGTGAAGTGTCTGGTCTACGGCACGCTGCTGGCGTTGGGTCTGTATGTGATTTGGCTGCTGGGGACGATGGGCAACATCCCGCGTCCGGAATTTATCGGCATTGCGCAGAAGGGCGGTAACATAGATGTGCTGGTACAGGCGCTGAGTGGTGTGCTGAACAGCCGTAGTCTGGATCTCTTGCTAGTGGTGTTCTCCAACTTTGCCGTGGCGAGCTCTTTCCTCGGCGTGACGTTGGGTCTGTTTGACTACCTGGCTGATCTGTTTGGTTTTGATGATTCTGCAATGGGGCGCTTCAAAACCGCACTGCTGACCTTCCTGCCACCGATTGTAGGAGGCCTGCTGTGGCCGAATGGTTTCCTGTATGCCATCGGCTATGCCGGACTGGCAGCAACCATCTGGGCTGCGATTGTCCCGGCGCTGCTGGCACGTAAATCACGTAAACGCTTCGGAAGCCCTAAATTCCGCGTCTGGGGCGGCAAGCCGATGATTGTGCTGATTCTGGTGTTCGGTGTTGGCAACGCACTGGTGCATGTGCTGTCGAGCTTCAACCTGCTGCCTGTGTATCAGTAAACGCCTCTTTTCACCCTCTCCCCGTGGGAGAGGGCTGGAGTAACAAAACATACTTCACTACATTTCTTCTTTCACCTGCATCGCCAGCTCAAACGAATGTAAACGCGCCTGGTGATCGAATATCTGGCCATTAACCATAATCTCATCCGCCTGCGTTTCACGCAGCACCGCTTCCAGACCGTGACGCACTTTCGCCTTATCGCCCACCAGAGACATGCTTAGCGCCTGCTGCACGCCATACTGCTCGGAAGCGGACCATAACTGATGCATATTCTCCACCGGTGGCGGCAACTGGCCTGTCTCACCGCGGCGCAACTTCACAAACGCCTGCTGCATGGAGGTGAACAAAAACTCGGCATCGCGAGTACTGTCGGCAGCAATGATATTGATACACACCATCGCATACGGTTTTTCCAGACGCTCAGATGGTTTGAAGTTCGTGCGGTAGAGATGTAGCGCCTGATGGAGCATATCCGGCGCGAAGTGTGAGGCAAATGCAAATGGCAGCCCCAGTTGTGCGGCAAGTTGTGCACTGTAGAGGCTTGAGCCTAACAACCACACCGGGATCTTCTCGCCGTAGCCTGGAACCGGACGCACGTGTGGGTTCGGGTCCCGCGCATCGAACCAGTTCACCAGTTCCGCCACATCGTGTGGGAAGTTGTCGATATCCCCGCTCATATGGCGACGTAGCGCGCGCATGGTCGGCTGATCGCTGCCCGGCGCACGGCCAAGCCCTAAATCAATGCGGCCAGGATAGAGGGTATTGAGCGTACCAAACTGCTCGGCAATCACCAGTGGTGCATGGTTCGGCAACATGACGCCACCGGATCCCAGGTGCAGCGTGGTGGTGTTCGCCGCCAGATAGCCAATCAGCACTGAAGTCGCGGCACTGGCGATACCCACCATATTGTGGTGTTCTGCCAGCCAGTAGCGGTGATAGCCACGTTTTTCGGCAAGAAGAGCAAGATCCAGAGAGTGGGAAAAGGCCTCGCGCGCTGAGGAACCTTGTGGGATCGGCGCCAGATCCAGCACCGAAAACGGAATGGTTTTATCAGTCATAACAGCTCACTTTGTCGACGGTGAATCTTTTAATAGTGCATTAAAAATTAATAACCGTTGTTAACAAAGTGAGCCTTTACACTTTATCGCTATGCCTGCAGTTCCAGCCCGGCGAGCCGCTTCCAGTAACCGTTGCAGTCGCTGTTAGCGGTCAGCGGCAGCGGAGATGTCCCATTTTCATTGGCACGGAAGGCGTCCAGCATTGCGAACACGCTGGTATCCAGCGGCGACAGACGCACCATGTCTACCAGCCCGTTCATCGATGCCAGCTCATTGCCCAGGTTATAGACATAACCGCTCATGGTCTGAATACCGTTGAGAACAAATACCTGCTGATTCTCCTGAGACAGCATGCTGCGCCCGTTCGGATACTTGATGCAGCAGGTTTCACACTCGTCTTTCGGACGATCTTCCGAGCGCGCGGTAAAGCAACGGGCAGAGTAGGCTAGCGGCAAATGGCCATAGCTCAGTACTTCCACTTCAAACTGATTGCGAATGCCCAGCTCTTCGCACTGTGTCAGCAGATTTGCCAGCCAGTCGCGAGAGAGTTCTACCGGCATGCACCAGCGCGTCATCCCCTGTTTGAGCAGCAGACGCAGGGTGACGGCGTTATAGCAGTTCAGCGCATGACCCGCGACAAATGGCAACTTGCGTTCAGCGCACATGTTCACCACTCCCAGGTCGCTCGCTTCCAGCAGGAACTCGCCATTCTCAACGTAACGCTTCAGTTCCCCCAGTTCGGAAGAGGCTTGTACCAGCGCGAGCGTTGAAAGCACCACCTGTTTGCCGCTTCCGGCCAGGTTTTTTGCCATATCCAGCCAGTCGCCTACCTTAGTGGCGCGGCGTTTGCTGCACACGGCTTCACCGAGATAAATCACATCGGCGCTGCTGGTGGCGGACTGTTGGTAAAAATCTTCCAGCGTCTCTTTTGACCAGTAGTAGAGCACCGGCCCTAATGAATATTTCATGGTTATCTCACTGCCATTTACGGTGATACGCGCCAAGCGTGGTTTGCGTGCCTTCGGACATCGAACCGAGCGTTTCCATCCAGGCCGGTTGCGGAGCGTAATTCTGCGGATCGGCCATGCAGCGGTCGATGGCCTGACGCCAGACTTTCGCCACCTGGCTCACGTACGCCGGGCTGCGCTGGCGACCTTCGATTTTTACCGAGGCAATATTGGCCGCCAGCAGTTCCGGCAGCAGTTCCAGCGTGTTGAGGCTGGTGGGTTCTTCCAGCGCGTGGTAGCGCTCGCCGTCGACCAGGTAGCGGCCTTTACACAGCGTCGGATACCCTGCGTTTTCACCGTCCTGATAGCGGTCGATCAGTACTTCATTCAGGCGAGACTCCAGCCCCTGTGGCGTCTGCTGCCAGCGGACGAAGCGGGCAGGGGAGCAGGCCCCGACGGTATTCGGTGATTCACCGGTTAAATAAGAGGAAAGGTAGCAACGACCTTCAGCCATAATGCACAGGCTACCAAAAGCAAAAACTTCCAGCGGCACTGGCGTGACGCGCGCGAGTTGCTTAACCTGATGAATAGAGAGCACGCGCGGTAGCACCACACGGGCCACGTCAAAGTTTTGATGGTAAAAACGTACGGCCTCTTCGTTAGTGGCAGATGCCTGAACAGAGACGTGGCGCTCAATATGGGGATAGCGTTCTGCCGCATACTCAAGCATAGCGAGGTCGGCCAGGATCAGCGCATCCGCACCCAGTTGTGCAGCCATATCCACCGCACGCTGCCAGCGGGCATAGCCATCAGGATGGGCAAAAGTATTGATGGCGATATGCAGTTTGCGGCGGTGCTGATGAACGAAGTTAACGGCTTCCTGAAGCTTTTTCTCCGTAAAGTTGAGGCCAGCAAAATGGCGGGCATTGGTGTCATCTTTTAGCCCGATATAGACCGCATCGGCCCCATTTTCGATGGCCGCCTTAAGCGCCGGAAGGTTTCCGGCTGGGCAGAGCAGCTCCATAATTTATCCTGATGTAGTCGATCGCAAAATTGTTAACGAGCTGGGATTTTAATTAACCCATACGCGACAATTTTTGATTTAAGGCAGCTAATGGCGTATTGATGGCACCAATAATGAGGTACACCGGACGACGGTTTGTTGATTTACGCCGCTATGTTGTGCTTCGGATATGGCAAAATAGCAGGACTATAGATATCAGGGAGTAAAGCTCGTGCTGGATAAACTGCGTTCACGTCTCGTACAATTTGGTCCATCAATGCTGAGCGTGCCGGTCAAACTGGCGCCGTTCGCGCTTAAACGCCAGGTGCTGGAGCAGGTCCTGAGCTGGCAGTTCCGCCAGGCGCTGCACGATGGCGAGCTGGAGTTCCTGGAAGGCCGCTGGTTAAGCATTGAGGTGCGTGACATCGGGCTGCGCTGGTTTACCTCTGTTGAGAATGACCAGTTGATCGTACGTGAATCTGCCGACGCGGATGTGAGTTTTAGCGCCAACGCCAGCGATTTGCTGATGATTGCCGCGCGTAAGCAAGATCCGGATACGCTCTTCTTCCAGCGTCGTCTGGTCATTGAAGGCGATACGGAGCTGGGCCTGTACGTTAAGAATTTAATGGATGCCATTGAGCTGGAGCAGATGCCGAAAGCGCTGCGTGTCATGTTGATGCAAATGGCAGATTTCGTTGAGGCCGGGCTGAAAAGCCCGCCGGAAAGCAAACACACTTCAGTAGGTGAGCCATGCTGATTCGAGTTGAAATTGGGATTGATGCACCGGGAATTGATGCGTTGCTACGCCGCTCTTTTGAGAGCGATGCCGAAGCCCAACTGGTCCACGATCTTCGCGAAGACGGCCTGATTACGCTGGGGCTGGTTGCCACCGATGATGAAGGTCAGGTGGTGGGCTACGTTGCCTTCAGCCCGGTTACCGTTCAGGGAGAAGAGCTCCAGTGGGTAGGTATGGCACCACTGGCCGTTGATGAAAATTATCGTGGACAAGGGCTGGCACGCCAGTTGGTCTATGAAGGGCTGGATTCGCTCAATGAGTTTGGCTATGCCGCTGTGGTCACGCTGGGCGATCCGGCGTTTTATGGCCATTTAGGCTTTGAGCAGGCCGCGCATTACGATCTCCGCTGCCGCTGGCCGGGCACGGAATCCGCGTTCCAGGTACACCGTCTGGCCGATGACGCGCTCAATGGCGTTAATGGCCTGGTGGAGTACCACGACCATTTCAATCGCTTTTAATCAGGCGCTCGCGTAGCGCCTCAAACGAGCCGTCTCCGCTCACGAGGCGCTCTTTCTGGCGCTTCGTCAACTGCTTAATACGGTATTCCAGTCTGAGCGCCAGCGATCTGTCACCAACAGGTGCTGAAAAGGCGAGTTGTAGTTCTCCTTTCCCCCGCAGTGCTTTTGCCCCTTTTCCCGTTTGATGTTGTAAAAAACGCCGCGCCACATCGGTGGTGATCCCGGTGTAGAGTGCGTTATCAGCGGTTCGGACAAGATAGAGAAACCAGCACACGGTAAACAGATTCAGTATGTTAAGGTGAACGCACCATAGCATGAGAGAGAATGAAAATGGAAACACTGGCCACCATTAACCGCTGGCTGACGAAACAGCATGTCGTCACCTGGTGCGTGTACAGCGAGGGCGAGATGTGGTGCGCAAACGCGTTTTACTACTACGATCCCGAGCGTGTGGCCTTTTATGTCATGAGTGAAGATAAGACTCGTCATGCGCAGATGACTGGCCAGCAGGCGAAGGTCGCGGGCACGGTGAATGGCCAGCCTAAAACGGTCGCGCTGATCCGTGGGGTGCAGTTTAAAGGGGAAATCCGTCGTCTGGACGGAGA
The DNA here is from genome assembly GCF_012241585.1 of Pantoea sp. LS15. Taxonomy (NCBI): domain Bacteria; kingdom Pseudomonadati; phylum Pseudomonadota; class Gammaproteobacteria; order Enterobacterales; family Erwiniaceae; genus Pantoea; species Pantoea sp. LS15. The sequence goes on along the minus strand of NZ_JAAVXA010000007.1, from coordinate 119,351 downwards.
AGAGAGCGACGCGCATCGTAAGCGTTACACGCGCCGTTTTCCTGTTGCCGCTTCGCTAAAAGCCCCGGTATGGGAAATCCGCCTTGATGAGCTGAAATTTACCGACAACACGCTGGGCTTTGGCAAGAAGCTGCACTGGCTACGCGCCGAGCAGGCGTAGCGCTTCGCGGTTAAATGCCGGAAGATCGTCCGGGGTCCGGCTGGTGATCAGCTGGTCTTTGTCGTTGACCACTTCCTGATCGTAAAACTCGGACCCCGCATTTTTCAGATCGATAACGATCGGTTTCACCGCCGTGAGCTTACGCCCGCGTACAACCTCAGCGCTGATGAGCAGTTGCGGGCCGTGGCAGATGGCAAAGACCGGTCTCCGTTGTTTTGGCTTCAGACTGATTTTTCTCCGCTTGTGGTAAATACTTACCTGTAACAGACTTCTAAGTGTGGTCGACCACGCTGAGTTCGCAAACGGACAATTCTGTAAAGGGGAAAAGATGAGCCAGGTACTGCTTACAGGCGCAACCGGGTTGGTGGGCGGACATTTGCTGCGTCTGCTGATTCAGGAGCGCAAAGTGAATTATATCGCCGCCCCTACGCGACGACCGCTCGCAGACATCTCCGGCGTCTTTAACCCACATGATCCGCAACTGACGGATGCGCTGGCACAGGTGCAGGACCCCATTGATATCGCATTTTGCTGTCTCGGCACGACCCGGCGTGAGGCGGGCAGTAAAGAGGCGTTTGTGCATGCGGACTACACACTGGTGGTAGATACGGCACTCACGGCCAAAAGGCTTGGGGCGAAACATTTCCTGGTGGTCAGCGCGCTGGGTGCCAGCGCCGGATCGCCTTTTTTCTACAACAAAGTGAAGGGCAAAATGGAGGACGCGCTGATTGCGCAGAGGTGGGAATATCTGACGATTGCTCGCCCCTCCATGCTACTGGGACACCGCGACGAACGGCGTTTTAATGAGTCAATTTTCGCGCCGCTATTCCGCATTCTTCCGGGGAACTGGAAATCCATTGAGGCGCAGGATGTCGCTCGCGCGATGCTGAAAGAGGCGTTTTCGCCTTCGAAGGAAGGGGTGAACATTATCCCTTCGGCAAAACTGCGTGAAATCGCGCAGGGCGAGGCGTAAACTCCCCCGGCTAATTACCTACTACTCTCCGGGGAATGTTATGACTGGTCAGTCTTCATCTCAGGCGGCAACACCTGTTCAATGGTGGAAGCCCGCGCTCTTCTTTCTTGTGGTCATTATCGGCCTCTGGTATGTGAAATGGCAGCCTTATTACGGCAAAGCCTTCACCGCCGCCGAAACGCACAGCATCGGTAAGTCTATTCTCGCTCAGGCTGATACCAGCCCACTGCAGGCGGCGTGGGATTACGCTTTGGTCTACTTCCTTGCCGTCTGGAAAGCCGCCGTTTTAGGCGTCATTCTGGGGTCACTGATTCAGGTACTTATTCCGCGGAACTGGCTGGTGAAAACTCTCGGGCAGTCGCGTTTTCAGGGCACGCTTCTGGGGACGATTTTCTCTCTGCCGGGCATGATGTGCTCCTGCTGCGCTGCTCCTGTTACCGCGGGGATGCGTCGCCAGCGTGTCTCAATGGGCGGAGCGCTGGCTTTCTGGATGGGTAACCCGCTATTAAACCCGGCGACGCTGGTGTTTATGGGATTTGTTCTGGGCTGGCATTTTGCGTTCATCCGTCTGGTGGCTGGATTGCTGACGGTGCTGGTAGTCGCGACGCTGGTACAAAAATGGGTGAAAGATAATGCCGTTGAACCGGCGTCAGTTGAGCTGAACGTCAGCGAGCCTCAGGGGAGTTTCTTCATGCGCTGGGGTCAGGCGTTATGGCAGCTTTTCTGGAGCACTATCCCGGTCTATATCCTGGCGGTACTGGTTCTGGGGGCTGCGCGCGTTTGGCTTTTCCCGCATGCGGATGGGGCTATCGACAACACGCTGATGTGGGTCATTGCGATGGCCGTTGCAGGCTGCCTGTTTGTGATCCCAACGGCGGCGGAGATCCCGATTGTGCAGACCATGATGCTGGCTGGCATGGGCACAGCACCGGCGCTGGCGCTGCTCATCACACTGCCTGCAATCAGCCTGCCGTCGCTTATCATGCTGCGTAAATCATTCCCGGCCAAAGCGCTGTGGCTGACAGCGGGGCTGGTGGCGTTGAGTGGGGTGGTAGTGGGAAGTCTTGCGTTGGTTTAAGACAAAAAAATACCCGACATTGCCGGGTATTTTTTATTACTTGATATAAGTAAACGCGGTGGTGACGTGTTTCACGCCGCTCACCCGGCTGGCGATATCAGCCGCAGCTTTTCCTTCACGGTCGGTTACCAGACCCAGCAGGAACACTTCACCGTTTTCCGTCGTCACTTTCACGTTGGAAGATTTCACCTGGTCAGAACCCAGCAACTGGGAACGCACTTTGGTGGTGATCCAGGTGTCAGACGATGCGGTGCCCAGGCTGACAGGTTGTCCCTGGCGCACTTCGTTGAAGACTTCTGTTGTACCTTCTACACCCATCGCAATCTGTTTGGCGCGGGAGGCGAGTTCCATATTGGGTGCCTGGCCCGCAAGCAGCACTTTACCCTGATAAGCCGTCACATTGATGCGCGCTTCTTTCTTAATCTGTTCGTCTTTCGACAGCGCACTGTTGACGCGCAGTTCAAGCGTACCGTCATCCACCTGCGTCCCGACAGTACGCGGATCGGTTGCTGCTTTAGTGCCTACCGCAGCAGTACCCACGACAGCCGCAGCGATACAGCCCTGAAGCAGTAATGCAGACATAAGGACTGCGAGGGTCGATAAAGCCTTCATAAGAACTCCTTAATCATCCTGGTGAGGGAAAAGCGTGTTATCGATCAGGTCGCATAAGCAATTTACCGTCAGCATATGCATTTCCTGAATACGCGCGCTACGGTGAGAAGGAATGCGAATTTCCACATCCTGCGGCCCCAGCAAACCCGCCAGCTCACCACCGTCATAGCCGGTTAAAGCCACGATAGTCATGTCCCGGGTCACAGCGGCTTCAACAGCTTTGACAATGTCCCGGCTGTTGCCGCGTGTGGATATTGCCAGCAGCACATCTCCGGCATGGCCGAGGGCTCTCACCTGCTTCGCATAAATTTCGTCATGCAGACGATCGTTAGCAATCGCTGTTAAGACCACATTATCGGTATTAAGTGCAATGGCAGGTAAACTCGGACGTTCTGTTTCAAAACGATTGATCATGCTGGCAGCAAAATGCTGTGCGTTGGCGGCTGACGTTCCGTTGCCACAACAGAGGATTTTGTTGCCATTAAGCAGGGATTGCACCAGCGTCATCGCGGCACGGGAGATAGCATCCGGTAGCGCTTCAGCCGCGGCAATCTGAGTCTGGATGCTTTCTGTGAAGCACACTTTAATTCTTTCGAGCACGTTATCCCTTTTAAATCTTAATTATGCGTCTTCGCCAAAAGCGTTTTTAAGCCATTCGATCTCATTTCCGGTGAAGGCTATCACATCGAACCGGCAATCCACAGTATCAAAGCTCCCATTATGGCGGGCAAGCCACAAGTGGGCAGTCTGTAATAATTTATGTTGTTTGGCGAGCGTCACGCTGGCGGCAGCGCCGCCAAAACGGGAGGACTGTCGAAAACGGACTTCTACAAACACAATGACCTGAGCCTCTTTCATGATCAGGTCAATTTCGCCGCCACGCCCACGGACGTTAGCGGCGATAAAGCGCAGTCCTTTGCCTTCAAGCCAGCGACGCGCTTTGAGTTCCCACGCATCGCCGGTCTCTTTACGGCTTAACTGGCCGGGACGATTTGCCCCTGCTGGTATTTGAGCCATGATAACTTCCTGTTGATCACGCAATCCTGAGTAGCGGTCAGATCGCCGGTGTTGCCGTTAAGCTCAAAGCCTGGCACCTGACGCATCTGGGTAAAGTGGTTTGCAAGCGCCCACGCATCGACACCCATCGCATACAGACGTGCCAGAGAGTAGTCGTTACGTACTGCCCCCAGCGCCTGCTGCATCAGTGCCGGATTGCTGCCTGCCAGCATAGGGATTTCGCTGTACTGCAGACCGTCCATTTCCAGACGGAAATCCGGGCCTGCAGTGCCCTGCGCGCTGCGTGAACTGGCGTACAGCGTTGCGCCGCTCTGGCTGCCGTTACGCATTGCAATCATCGGTTTGATAAAGGCGATCTCTTGTGGCGTGGCGACAATATAGGCTGCATCCACTTTACCGCCACCGCTGATCTGCGCGTCGGTAGGTGGGGCAGGGATTGTCAGACCACCAATTGTCACGCCCTGCTGCTGCGGCAGGCTTGCGGTCACCGGACTTCCGTTCAGGGCGATACCTGCCCCGCCATTTACGCCAGCGCGCAGTTCAGAGACGGAACCGAATTTCTGCTGCAGCACCATACCGCCACCGAGCTTCTGCCATTCATCGGCAAAGGCATTCGCGACGCGATCGCCCAGCGTACTACGTGGGATGAGCAACAGAGGAGCCTGTTTACCCTGCTCGTGGATATGTCGTGCGGCATCGCGGGCTTCATCTTCAGGGGAAAGCGCGAAGTAGCAGATATTGGCCCGGTTCTGAACCTGTTCAGGCTGATTGAGCGCCAGCACGTTCAGCGTGGTATTGCTCTTCATCAGCTCTTCCACGTTGTTTTTCAGCAGCGGGCCGACAACGATGCTTGCACCGTCCTGTTGAACCTGCGCCAGCACCTGGTCAAGCGGCTGTGAACTGGTGTCGTAGATTTTCAGCTCAGCACTCGGGTTGGCGCTGGAGGCTGCCACGGTTTGCGGCTGCGCAGCAGGTTGGGTTGCGGGTTGCGCAGGTTGCTGTTCAGACGGTTGTGCTGTGGCAGCAGGTGCCGTCGCCGCTTGTGTCTCAGCCGGAGCCTGTGTTGCAGGCGCAGGCGCAGTTGCGGCTGCCGGAGGTGTTGTTGGTGCGGTAACCGGGTTTTGCATCGTGCCCTGCGCCGGGGTTTGGGCGGTGGTCAGGTCACTGGTCTCGGCTGCGGACGGGCTGACAACATCGTTCACATTTGCTGCCTGTGCTGCTTGTGCCGGAACGGCACTGCCTGTCACCGGCGTGGTACCGTTTTTCGCCGCTTCAAAACCCTGCTGAATAGTGCGACCAAATACCGACGCCTGACCGTTTAGCGGCAGCAGCAGGGCGATTTTGCTGGTCGATGCTGGCTTAAAGTTCTGCACGTTTACCAGCTGTGTTGGCAGCATTTTCGCGCCCGGATTCTGCGGGTAGCGGGTTTGCCAGTCAGTAATACCTGCTTTCAGCATCTTCGGATCGTTGCGGTTGTTAAACCACATCTGCTGCAGATCCAGCCAGCCCTGCAGTACGTTCTCATCGGCATTGATGACCAGTGCCTGCGCCTGTTCCTGGGTCATGGAGGCAAGCGCCTGCCAGGTGGCATCAATATTTTTCTGCTTGTCGGCACCGCCGAGCAGCGGTTCCTGAGCAATCAGTGCACGGAGCAGTGTCAGGGAAGGACGACCCTGCTCAGCAGCAATACCTGCCTGCCAGAAACGAGCCTGCTGATTTTTATCCAGCGCGCTGACGTCGATATCACCCAGGAGCTTTTTCGCGCCATCATAATCTTTCAGTGCGACTTTCAGTTCAGCGGAAAGCAAACTCTGCTCACGACGTTGAGTGTCGTTAAGATCTTTCGGTAACTGATTGAACAGTTCGGCGGCCTGCTGGGTTTTCCCCTCTTTCAACAGTGCACGAATGGCGAGTAATTGCCAGTTGGTCTTGGTATCATTTGAACTCTGCGACATTTGTTGCAGATAAAAACCAGAATCAGCCTGAGCGGAACCCTGCAGATGTGCAGTGCTCTGGTCAGGTGCCTGGGTGCCACAGCCTGCAAAGATCAGCGCTGCCAGCAGAAGCGGCACGCTGCGTGTGGCTTTTTTTCGAAGAAATGTTAACGGTACCATACTGTATCCAGTGATTTTTTTTACGCAATGCTCAATATTAAATCGGCAATACGGACTAAACAATGAAACAACACGAAACGGCGGATAATTCTCAAGGCCAGCTCTATATTGTACCTACTCCTATCGGGAATTTATCTGATATTACCCAACGTGCGCTTACCGTGTTGCAAGCTGTTGATTTAATTGCTGCTGAGGATACCCGGCACACCGGTTTACTGCTTCAACATTTTGCGATCACCGCCCGTTTGTTTGCCCTGCACGATCACAATGAGCAACAAAAAGCCGAAACGCTGGTGGCGAAGCTGAAAGAGGGGCAGAACATTGCGTTAGTTTCCGATGCAGGAACACCACTGATTAACGACCCTGGTTATCATCTGGTGCGTACCTGTCGTGAAGCGGGGATCCGGGTTGTACCTTTGCCGGGCCCCTGCGCCGCAATTGCTGCGTTGAGCGCTGCGGGGTTGCCATCTGACCGTTTCTGCTATGAAGGTTTCCTGCCTGCTAAATCCAAAGGCCGCCGCGATGTGTTAAAAGATCTGGAGGCGGAACCGCGCACGCTGATCTTCTACGAATCAACCCATCGTCTGCTGGAAAGCCTGGAAGATATGGTGGCCGTCTGGGGGGAATCACGCTACGTGGTGCTGGCGCGTGAACTGACCAAAACGTGGGAAACGATCCACGGCGCACCGGTGGGTGAACTGCTGGCGTGGGTGAAGGAAGATGAAAACCGCCGTAAAGGTGAAATGGTGCTGATTGTCGAAGGGCATAAAGCGCAAGAAGATGCGCTCCCGGCTGATGCGCTGCGTACGCTGGCGCTGCTGCAGGCAGAACTGCCGCTGAAGAAGGCTGCGGCACTAGCGGCGGAAATTCACGGCGTGAAGAAAAATGCGCTGTATAAGTATGCGCTGGAGCAGCAGGGAGAGTAAACGTATGAGCCGCTACCTGCCTCCATTCGCTATCACGCCATCAATTCTCAATCAGGTTGTTGAGATTGGTGAGTTGCTGGGGCATTGGGCGGCTCATTCCGGAAGGACATCTCCTTTACTGCGTAAAGAGAACCGTATCCGCACTATCCAGGCATCGCTGGCCATTGAACACAACTCGCTGACTACCGGGCAAGTGACGGCAATCATGGATGGCAAGCGCGTGCTCGCGCCTGAAAAAGATATTCAGGAAGTACGCAATGCTATCCTGGCATATGAGAAATTGTCTGAATGGAAGCCATGGAAGCTCAATGACTTACTCAATGCACACCGGTTATTAATGACTGGTCTGGTCGATCTCCCTGGAAAGCTCAGGAATGGAGACGTAGGGGTATATCGTGGAAACCAGTTAGTCCACATGGCTCCTCCTGCCTCCCAGATGAACCGTCTGATCGACGATCTTCTTTCCTGGCTTAAGCAAACTGATCTCCACCCGCTGATTGCCAGTTCGGTATTTCATTACGAGTTTGAGTTTATTCATCCCTTTTCAGATGGAAATGGCCGCATGGGGCGGCTGTGGCAAACGTTGATCTTAAGCCAGTGGCGTGCGGAACTGGCATGGCTACCCGTCGAGACACTCATCCATTTTCAGCAGGCGCGCTATTACCAGATATTAGGACAATGCGATCGGGCCAGTGATTGCACGGCATTCGTGGAGTTTATGCTGCAAAATATGGCTGAAGCTTTGCGGGAAGTCATAGGTATGTCGCCAGTATTGTCGGAAAAAATGTCGGAAGAATTGTCGGAAAAGGAAAATACTATCCTTGAGCTTCTTACCGTTCAACCGCAAATGACTGCGGTAATGTTGGCATCTGTTTTGGGCGTAACTTCCCGCACTGCGGAACGTTATCTCCGTTCTTTGCAATCAAAAGGTAAATTAAAACGCGTGGGGGCAAGGAAAGGGGGAAGCTGGCAGGTCATGGCTTAACCTGCCAACTGAACACTTTTTATTTTTCTGGTAATGCTTCAAATACCAGCGTTTCCAGCGGTTGCAGCGTAATCACCACCGCTTTTTTGTACTGCCCAGGTATGGTTGAATTATTGCCGTACACCGCCCTCAGACTAAACTGCGTTCCGTCTCCTGTCGGGATTTCGAAATCTCTCGTCAAATCCAGGTAGTAGCTTTGCGGCTTATCCGACGGGTTACGTAAGCCGAGAATCGCTTTATCCTTGCTCCAGGATGCCCAACCGTAAACCTGCAGCGCAGTTGGATCACCACCAATCCAGTGCGTGTCTACCAGTACGCTGGCGTTGTCCCGCGACCACTTCGCGGCCTGCGCCAGGGTGTCCCACTTCGCCTTATTCAGCATTGAAGGGGTGATGTATAGCTCCTGCAACTGCGTGCCGGTGGCGAAATAGCTCCAGACCTGGTCGGCAAAATCGCTGTCCGTTTGCACTTTCTCCAGCCCGTAATAGGCATTTTCTGCACTGACGATCCCGTGGTACATCAGCGAATTGAGTGGGAACAGTGGGCCTTTGCGTACAATGGAACGGTACGTTTCAGCGTCGCGGTAAGTCATCCACTGCTGTACCGGTGTACCTGGGCCATACAGGTTTATGTCATCACCCTGACGCCAGATGGAATCGGCGTAGAACAGCCAGGATGGACTGGCATTGGTACCGGTCGTCAGGTTGATAAACAGGTTCGGATTGGCGCTGCGCATGTTATGCAGCAGTGCAATAGAGGCGTCAAAATCCGAGGCGAACGGGCTGCCTTTAATGTGCGAGTTGGCGTTACCCATTCCGTCCAGCTTAAACGAGGTAATATGCTCGTTTTTTATCAGCTTACTAATCTGCTCATTAAAGTTTTTAAAGTAGTTCGGGCCTGACAGCGCCAGCTTCCCGTCTACCGTTTCGAAACCATACTCTTTTGCATGCGAGACACGAGTATCGCGCGGTTTGTTATATCCGCCCCACGGAGAAAGCCACAAGCCGACAGAGCTGTGCAGGCTGTCAGCTTTCTCCCGTACTTTGCCAAAACCGGCTCTGAATGCCGGGCCGAACAGCCAGCGCCCGGTAAGGTCATCCCAGCCATCGTCAAGCAGGAAAGCATCCAGCGCTACGCCCCGCCCGGTGATAAATTCCTTGTTCCATTCGTCCATACGCCCCAGTACATCCTGCTCGGAGTAAGGGGTAAAGAAACCGATGTCCATCCAGCTGTTGTAGTGTAGATAAGGCTTATACGGACGCGGACGGACGGCGTCGATAAACTGGTTTACGCTACGGCGCAGCTGGCTGGTTTCCGGGAAGGTACCGAAGTATGTGGTATAGCTGACCGGCGTTGCTGGTTGAATGGGCGTTTTCAGCTCCACATTGAGGTTGGTCGTCGCTTCATAGGCGTAAGTATTAACGATGGGTTTATCCGGCAGGATAAAGAACGAGTCTGCGATAATCGGCGAACTGTTAATTGCCCCGTCTACGTAAGGTGCCTGGGACTGCTTTTTGGTCGGGAAGAAGGTGATTTTCGCCACTTCACGAGGCTGCCCGACGGCTGCGATGGTGTAGTCGATGCTGGCGTATTTCCCCTTCACCAGGTTCAGCTTCACCGTCACGTTAAAGTCAGGATGGGTGAAGTCGATGACGATTCCGTTGTCCTGCTTTTCGACATGCTTGATCTTAAAATCCGCCGTGTGGATTTTTTTCTCATCTGGCAGCGTCAGAAAGAACAGCTCCTGCGGTGTCAGCGGATGGTTGGCCCTGGTGTCTTTAACCACGACCGTCGAGTTTGCGTCATCAAATGACAGGGCAATGTTGTCGTTATTAAGGCTGTAGTTCGCTGCCATCGCGCCATGAGAAACACACAGGGCAAGCATTGAGAGGGGGAGGATTTTTTTCATCAGGGTAAGATCCTTTTCAATCAGGCTTCTGCCGGCAGCAGCAAGCGATTTGCCGAGCCACAAACGTTAATTTTGCTTCTGACCACCTCTTTCATGGCATCCATGCCGACCCGCATATAGAAGCGTGGATCGTTACCTTGCGGGTTGTCGGCAAACCAGGTTTTGACGGCGTCAGAAAAGGCGATTTTCAGCTCGGTTGCCACGTTGACTTTGCACACGCCCAGTTCAATGGTGCGGCGAACGTACTCATCGGGTACATCACTCGCGCCATGCAGCACCAGCGGTACGGTCACCACTTCGCGGATTTCGGCCAGTCGCTGGAAGTCGATTTTGGGTCGTTTGGTATAGAGGCCGTGCGCGGTGCCGATGGCGACAGCAAGGCTATCGACGCCGGTCAGCTCAACAAAGCGCTTCGCTTCTTGTGGATCGGTGAGAAATGCGCTTTCGGCGTCGACGTTCATGTCATCTTCCACGCCACCCAGACGCCCCAGCTCAGCCTCGACGCTACAGTCGTTGAGATGGCAAAAATCGACCACGGATTTCACCAGCTTCACGTTCTGCTCAAATGGATAGTGGCTGCCGTCGATCATTGCGCTGCGCACACCGGCGTTCACTTTACGACGAATATCGTCCAGTGATTCGTGGTGATCGAGATGCAACGCCAGTGGCATGTCATAAGTGACGGAATAAGCGCTGCACAAGGCGTAGATCTCTTCGAGCGCAATGTGTTTAAACGTCCCGGGGGTGCCCGCAAGGATCACCGGCGATCGCATTTCGCTGCAAACTTCGAGGATCGCCTGGATCGTCTCCGCGTTATGGATATTGAACGCCGGCACGGCGTAGCCTTTTGCCTGGGCGTCCTGCAGAAGATATTTAGTCGAGATAATGCTCATAATGAGATCCTCTTAAGCCTGCCACGGATGAATAACAACGCCCTGAACCACACGGTTAACCGTGCCGCTGGCGGATGGCGTATCGGGTGTGTTGCCTACGCTGAGTGACTGGGAAAGCGCAAAGACCTGGGCATACATCAGGAAGCAGAACGCCTGTTCCATATCGATAAACGAACGGGAAGGCGGTAGCAGAATATGCGGACCAGCCTCAATAACCGGATCCATTTCAGCGGCGATAGCCACCACGCGCAGGGCCTGGCGATCGCGACGCAGCTCGGCCAGCAGATCGAGATCGTACTGACGCGTATACGGATGGCTGGAGACAAATACCACCACCAGTGTTTCGTGATCCACCAGCGACTTCGGCCCATGACGGAAACCTGTAGGGGAGTCGTAGAATGCCGCCAGTTTTCCGGCTGTTAGCTCCAGCACCTTCAGTGCTGACTCACGCGCAACACCTTGCAGGCCACCGCTTCCCAGGTAGACGATCCTCTTCCATGGCTCATGACCAAAGACACCCTGACTGAAATCGCCGAGCGACATCAGGATCGCCTGGCAGCGATCGGCTACGTCGTGGAAGGTCTGGCTGTTGATCGTTTCCGGGGCGAAAACCGCCAGACAGCTTGCCATCATGGTGGTGATACTGCTGGTCATCGCGAAGCCGCGATCGTGCGTTTCGGCTGGCATCAGCAGGGCAAAGGCGTTATCGCTGTTGACGGCATTCTGGTACAAACTGCCTGCTTCGTTGCAGGTGATCGACAGGTGGTAGCATTCCGGCACAAACTGATTGGCCAGTTCTACAGCCGCCACGCTTTCCGGGCTGTTGCCGGAGCGGGCAAACGAAATCAGCAACAATGGATGCGCAGGGCTGAAGTAATCCATTGGGTTCGTCACCAGATCAGTTGTTGGTACGGCGGTGAAGTTTTTCCCGGTGTGGCTGGCAAGCCATGGCGCAATAATGTCGCCGATAAAGGCAGATGTGCCTGCACCTGTCAGGACGATCCGCAGATCAGATTTGCGCAGCAGGGGAGTAAGAAAACCGTCAATCGACGAACGCAGGCTATCAATGTTGCTGAGCGAGCGGACCCAGCTGGCAGGTTGCTGACGGATCTCTTCTTCGGTCCAGGTGCCGGTTGTGGCGGTAGTGATTTGTGGCATAACTCAGTCCTTAGTCGTGTGAATTCCACATCAGACGCTGGCAAATATGTCGCTATCTTTCGTTTCGTTTCACTTGTTCACAGAAGCAGTTAAATAAAATCTATAGAAAAGAAATCGAAAGTTCAACGAAAGAAAAGAAATAAAACGAAAAGTGTGATCGCAAAAGGAAAGACAATGAAGAAGGAAAGGAAAAGAAAGGCCTTACGATCTCGCGCCGTAAGGCCAACAGGAGGACACAATGAAAGGGCTAAAGGGGGAGAGCCTGGCCCTGAATCCAGATCCGCTGGAAGTGTAAACCACCGTCCAGCACGATGAGCGTGGCGTGTTTGCCTGGTGCTAACGACCCGAGCTGGTTATCAATACCCAGCAGTCTTGCCGGGTGCAGCGAGGCCATATGGATAGCATCTTCAGCGGTGATGCCAGCGTGCTCCACCATATTACGGACGGCGGCATCCAGCGAGAGCGTACTCCCTGCCAGGCCACCGGTGGCGGTACGCACAACACCATTTTGCATACAGACCTCTTCACCGCACAGGGTGTAGTTCCCGTCAGGCATACCAGCAGCCTGCATTGCATCGGTGATCAGCACCATGCGGTCTTTCGCGCAGCAGCAGCACAGACGCATGGCTCCCGGGTGGACGTGGTGACCATCGGCAATCAGCTCCAGCCATGCACGTTTGTCTGTAAGCCCGGCACCAACCATGCCGGGTTCCCTGTGATGTAACCCCGTCATACCGTTGTAGCAGTGGACCAACCCATCAGCACCTGCGTCAAAAGCTGCAAGGGTTTGATTGTAAGTGGCGGCGCTATGGCCCAGCATCACGCGTAAACCGTGCTGTTTAAGGTGGCTAATCGCCTGTAATGCGCCAGGTTTTTCCGGCGCAAGCGCCACCACGCGTAGTGTGTTTTGAGAAACCTCAATCAGTGCGTTCAGCTCAGCGATATCCAGCTCCCGAAAAAGCTCCGGCGGGTGCGCCCCTTTGTTTTGCGGCGTAAAGTACGGGCCTTCAAGATAGCTACCCAGAACCTGCGCGCCGGGGCCGCCGGAACGAGTGCGCCGGGCGATACGTATAAGTGCGCCGTGGATGACCTCCAGCGGCGCGGTGACGGTGGTGGGCAGAAATGCGCCCACGCCTTCACGTGCTTTATGTATCGCCAGGGTATCCAGCACGTCGGGTGCATCATCCATGACATCCACACCCGCACCGCCGTGAACGTGCGTATCAATATAGGCCGGGCAAAGCAACTCAGCATCGCGCGACGTAATGCCCACGGGGATTGGCTCAATCGCCGTGATGATCCCGCTTTCAATACGTAGCTGGTGGTCTTCAAGCCAGCCCCGTTCGGTGAGTACACGGCGAGCGCGTAACAGCTGGCTCATATACCTTCCTCTGCAGGCGCTTCCTCACGGCAGCGCCCCAGCTCATCGACCAGGCTTGTCAGCCCACGATGTCCGCACTCCAGCGCCTGCAATCGAAATGCTTCGCTGCTTAAACCGTCGCGCTCCAGCACCATTTCCAACAGCAGTTGCAGGTTAGTGCCCGTTATCACTTCACTGCCGGGCCTTTGCATAGCAAGCGTTGAGGCGACACGAAACGGCGTACCGCCCAGCAAGTCGGTAAGAAATACAATATCGTGCTCTGCATTCAGCTCGCTCACCGCCTGCTCAAGCTGGGTGGTCAGTCGCGCCGTGGTGGAGGTCTCCGGAAAATCAATGGCGATAAACTGCGGTTGCTCGCCAAGGATCTGTTTCATCGCCTGCTCAAGCCCACTGGCAAAACCACCGTGACCCGTCAAAATAATGCCTAACATCGTTACCTCTTTGCTTTTACAGGAAGTGACAGAATTTACCGACAACACCGAGCACCACAGTGATACCAATCAGACGCAGTGGGCTCCAGCCACGGCGTACCAGCCAGAACATAGTCAGGGTATAGACCAGTGGCAGGAAGGCAGGCATCAGCTTGTCGATAACGTCGGCCTGCAGTTTGACGACTGCATCACCGGCCTTGATTTCGAGCGTGGTATTAAGGCGAACATAGGTTGCCACCAGCGCGCCAATCACCGTCATCCCGACGATAGAGGCCGCGTGACCAACCTTTTTGGTATTGGCCTTAATCAGCGGGATCGCTGCGACACCCATCCGGTAAGCGTAATGCGCCAGACCAAAACGCAGGCCAAGATGCACCACGTTAAACAGCACGATAAAGACCACGGCGCCCAGAATGGAACCCTGCAACGCCAGGCTTGCGCCAATCCCACCGCATATGGGTAGCAAAGTGAGCCAGAACATGGCGTCACCAATACCACCGAGTGGTGCGCCCACGGCAATTTTGGTGCTCTGGATGCTGTTCACATCCTGCTTGGAGCGCTCCATGGCCAGGATGATGCCGATAACGAAGGTCACCAGGAACGGGTGGGTGTTGAAGAAGCCCATGTGACCTTTCATGGCACGCGCCAGATCCCGCTTATTGGTGTGGATCTTTTTCAGCGCGGGCAGTAAGCCATACAGCCAGCCGGAGGCCTGCATACGTTCGTAGTTAAACGAGGCCTGCAGCAGCATGGAACGCCAGGCTACGCGGTTAATGTCCTTTCTCGTCAGCTCGGCACCAATATTTTGGTCTTCGTAGACGTTCTCATTCACGCCAGTGAGCAGAGTCTCTTCGCTTTCAGAAACGCCAGGCAAAGTTGTTTGATTAGATGCCATCTTCGAATTCCTCTTTCCGGGACGCAGGTGCTGTCGGTTCAGGTGATTTACGCATCAGGTCGATAAGTGCCATTGCCAGGGCGGCAGCGGCAATCGCCAGTACCGGAAGCTTGAGCCAGGCTGCGGCCACAAAACCGATAATGAAGTAAGGGATGTAGACGTTTTTCATCATGATCTTCAGCAGCACGGCAAAACCGATAGCTGGCATGATGCCGCCCGCGACGCCAAGACCATCAATCAACCGTGCCGGCAGAACATCAATGGCGGTTTTCGCGTGTTCTGCACCGAAGTAAATCGGCAGGAAAGCACACAGGAAGTAGAAGATACCGAGGGCCAGCAGTGCCAGATAGTTGACCCGTTCAATACCGTTAGTATCCGCATTGGCCGCCATGCGATCGCAGCGAGACATCACGCCAGACATTACGGAGAAGAGGAACGTGATCCCCATCTGTACTGCAACGGCAAACGGGACGGCGACGCCAACGGCAACTTCCGGCTTCACGCCTGTACTGATAGCAAACGCTGTGCCTACAATCGTGCCGATAATCACGTTTGGTGGCTGTGCGCCTGCCAGCGGTGCCAGTCCCATCCAGACCAGTTCTAACGTACCGCCGGTCAAAATACCGGTGTGTAGATCGCCCAGAATCAGGCCAACCAACGGCCCGAGTACCACCGGGCGGTGCATGTGTGTTAAGCCGTTAAACATATCCAGACCGGCTATAAAGGCGAGAACGCCCAACGCCAGTGCCTGCAACAGACTGATTTCCATTGTGAATCCCTCAGAGCAGTTTAAAGAGATCCAAAGCAGTTTCTGTTGGAACGCCCTGAACGAAGCATTCCACTCCGGCAGATTTCAGACCGTTGAACGCAGTGATATCGTTTGCGTCGACAGAGACCGTTTTGGCAATTTGTTGTTTGCCATTGGCATAGTGCATGTTGCCTACATTGATACGGGTGACAGGTACGCCACCCTCCACCAGCGTCAGAAAATCAGCGGGTGATTTACAGACCAGCAGAATTTTCTGGCGGTCGGCAGCGCGGTGAATGTTGTCGATCACTTTTTGCAGTGACCAGAAGCGCACGGCGATCCCTTCCGCGAGCACCATTTCCATCAGGTTTTGTTGAACCGGATCTTCTGCAACCTCGTCATTTGCCACCAGCACGAGGTTCGCCCCCGCAAACCCTACCCACTGCACACCCACCTGACCGTGGATCAACCGTTCATCAATGCGGCATAAGACAATGTTTGGCATAGCGTTTTCCTCTTTTTAATTATGCGTGTTGAGTCGTTACGCCTTCGCAGGCGGCGTGGTACTGCTGAAGTATGTCCTGAATGTGGTCGATGATGAGTTCCCGTGGTGTTGACTTGAGAGCACCCTCGCGAACTTTGCTGTACTGCAACGGCAGGTACTGGCTAATCAGTGGCAGCGGGAGAGGGTCGTCAGCCAGGTTGCGTACCAGTCGCTCAAAGGCATCGTCAATCTGGCTGTCTGGCCAGTAATAGCGGACGCGGTCAGAGTAGCTATAGCCGCGTGCCAGGCGTCGTGCATTGCCGTCACCGTGGTAATGGCTTTGCCAGTATTCCGGGCGATCGAGCATCACGTTTTCCAGTACGTGACGCAGGCCAGAACTGGCTTTTGCAGGCAGCAGTTCTTCTTCAATGGCGGCCAGTGAAAACAACGCTTCTCGCAAAGCGAAGGTCAAAGCTGGGCCGACTTTCAGGATCGCGAAGTGATCTTTTACCAGCTGGCGAAGCGCTTGCGGTGTCTGGTAATCGGTGGAGTGCGCTTCAAACACCAGCGTGTCGTACGCTTCCACCATTTTGCTCAGCGCGACGGCCTTGTGTGGTTGGTAGTCGCACACATGGGCGTGGTCAAACTCGACGCCAGGCTGAACCACCAGGCCAATGATACGCGGCCAGATAGGGTTTAAACCTTCCTTCTCGAAAGCGTGACGGTGTGCTTCAAGCGTGGCGCGTGCCGCTTCCGGTGTGGTGACGTCGAGTTCATTCAGTGTTTCATGCGCCCCGCCGGGAACGGGCACTTCAGTGCCGATAACATAGACCAGGTCAGACACGCCAAACTGTTCACGACAGGTCTGTTCGGCAATTTTCGCCAGACGTGCCGCACGCTCTGCGACGATTGCGTCGGTTAAAGGCACTGGATCGTCTTCGCAAGACATACTGCAGTCGAGGTGGATCTTTTTGAACCCGGCTGCAACATAGCTTTTGATCAGATCGTCGGCATTTTCCATCGCCTGTTCCGCAGGTAGATTTTGCCAGCGGTTTGGGCCCAGATGATCCCCACCGAGGATCAATTGTGACCTGGGGAAATCAAGGGATTCCGCCAGCTGACAAACAAACCCGTGAAAATCAGCGGGCGTCATGCCGGTATAGCCACCAAACTGATCCACCTGGTTGGAGGTGGCCTCAATTAATAGCGGCGTCTGATGCGAGTGGGCGTAACGAATTGCCGCTTCAAGTACCAGTGGATGTGCGGAACAGACGGCATAAATCCCGTTTGAATTCCCCCGTTTATGTTGTTCCACCATTTCTGTCAGATGTTTCACTTTCCTCTCCATTTCGGATGGTGATGGTAGTCATCTTTCGTTTTGTTTCATTTAATCCTGCATCATGGTGGTATAAAAATAAAACGAAAGATAATAGTTTTCCGATCTGTTTCACAAAAGAAACATAATGAAAGGTTTCAGCGCCGGGTGAGCTTGCCACTGCTCGTCAGACAGGGCTTGCATTCCCATAAAAGAAAGGCCTTAATAAGCAAAACGAAATGAAACGAAAGTTTATTGATTAAGGAGCTCGCATGAGCAGCACCGATTCATCCGCAGAAAAGCGCATCACCGGCACCAGTGAAAGGCGAGAGCAAATTATTCAGCGGTTGCGGGCGCAGGGAAGCGTGCAGGTTAACGATCTTTCTCATTTATATGGTGTTTCGACGGTAACGATCCGCAACGACCTGGCCTTCCTTGAGAAGCAGGGTATCGCCGTGCGTGCTTATGGTGGTGCACTGATTTGTGAAGGTCATGCACAAGGCGTTGAACCTTCAGTGGAAGATAAAAGTTCGCTGAATACGGCCGTAAAGCGCAGTATCGCGCAGGCGGCCGCTGAGCTGGTGAAGCCAGGACACCGTATCATTCTGGATTCTGGCACCACGACATTTGAAATCGCCCGTATGCTGCGCCAGCATACGGACGTGATTGCTATGACCAACGGCATGAATGTCGCGAACGCGTTGCTGGAAGCGGAAGGGGTGGAATTGCTGATGACTGGCGGGCATTTACGCCGTCAGTCGCAATCTTTCTATGGCGACCAGGCGGAGCAATCATTACAGAATTACCATTTTGATATGCTGTTCCTGGGTGTCGACGCCATCGATCTCGATCGCGGTGTAAGCACGCATAACGAAGATGAAGCCCGTCTGAATCGCAAAATGTGTGAGGTGGCGGAGCGCATTATTGTCGTGACTGACTCCAGTAAGTTTAACCGCTCAAGCCTGCATAAAATCATTGATACCCAACGCATTGATATGATTATTGTCGACGAAGGTATTCCGGCTGAAAGTCTGGAAGGGTTACGCAAGATTGGGATAGACGTGGTGTTGGTTAAGGAATAATTGTGACCCTCTCCCGCTCGGGGAGAGGGTCGGCGTTAATCAGGTCACCGGTGCCGGGTTAAACACCGCCAGCTGATTATGTAATCCCCATTGGTCAGAGAAGGTTTTCTTGCGACCGCTCGCCACATCCAGAATGAAGTGGAATAGCTTCCAGCCCACATCCTCAATACTTTCTTCCCCGGTGGCGATAGTACCTGCGTTGATATCCATTAAATCATACCAGCGGTTTGCCAGCTCGGTGCGGGTTGCCATCTTGATCACCGGAACCGCCATCAGGCCGTACGGTGTGCCGCGTCCGGTGGTAAAGACCTGCACTGTAATACCAGACGCGACTTGCTGCGTACCGCACACAAAATCGCTGGCCGGAGTTGCCGCGTAAATCAGGCCGCGTCGGGTTGGACGCTGACCCGGTGAAAGGACTTCAACAATGGCGCTCTGGCCGGATTTGGCAATCGAACCGAGGGCTTTTTCCACCACGTTCGCCAGACCGCCTTTTTTGTTCCCCGGAGAGGGGTTGGCGCTACGGTCGGTTTTGCCCATATCAAGATAATTATCGTACCAGGCCATCTCCTCAAGCAGACGTTTGCCCACCTCTTCATTGATGGCGCGCGGGGTAAGCAGATGGATAGCGTCACGCACTTCAGTCACTTCGGAGAACATCACCGTGGCACCACAGCGAACAAACAGATCGGACGCGTAGCCTACCGCCGGGTTGGCGGTCACGCCGGAAAACGCATCGCTGCCGCCGCACTGTGTTCCTACCACCAGCTCAGAGGCCGGGCAGGTTTCACGCTGGCGTTTGTTCAGCTTATCCAGATGACGTTCTGCCACCTGAAGAATATCATCGACCATCGATCTGAAACCGACGTGGTGCTCGTCCTGCAAACGCACGATACTGGCATCGCTGACCGGGATAGCTTTCACGTCCTCGGTCCCTTGCAGCAGGCGTTCAGGCTGCAGCTTTTCACAGCCGAGGCCAATGACCATCACCTCGCCGCCGAAGTTAGGGTTCAGGGCGATATTGTGAATGGTACGGACAGGCACAACGGCCGCCGGTGCATTGATGGCCACACCGCAGCCATAAAGGTGATTCAGGCCGACCACGCCATCCACGTTCGGGTATTTCGGCAGCAGGTCGCGTTCAATAATTTTCACCACATAATCCACCACGCCTGCCACACAGTGCACGCTGGTGGTAATGCCGAGCAGGTTTTTGGTGCCGACACTACCGTCGGCATTGCGATAACCGTCGAAGGTATAGCCTTCCAGTGGAGGGAGTGGTTCAGGCACACGGGTTGCCAGCGGGAGTGTGTTCAGGGGCGGTGTTTTTGGCAGCTCGACCAGCGACTCTTCAACCCAGCTACCCTGCGGAATGGCGCGAATGGCATAACCAATCACCTCTCCGTAACGCACAATTTCACCGTGAGCGGGGATATCCACAAGCGCGACTTTATGTCCCTGCGGAATATGCTCAATCAACTCCAGCCCGTTCGGGAAACGGGTCCCCGCTTTTAAGCCATTGTCGTTGACAATAATCGCCACATTATCGGTGTCGTGTACTTTTATATAAAACGCCATCGGCAAC
The DNA here is from genome assembly GCF_012241585.1 of Pantoea sp. LS15. Classification (NCBI taxonomy): domain Bacteria; kingdom Pseudomonadati; phylum Pseudomonadota; class Gammaproteobacteria; order Enterobacterales; family Erwiniaceae; genus Pantoea; species Pantoea sp. LS15. The sequence goes on along the minus strand of NZ_JAAVXA010000007.1, from coordinate 99,605 downwards.
GCTTGTCGAATTTCAATATCGGCCATTGTTCAGTATTCTCCAGCAAGAGTCTGATAATAAATGCAGCCAATTTTCTTATGGCAGAAATAAAGCATGTCAGGAGATAAGGGACGAGAATGTGATCTCGATCGCCCCAGAACCCGTAATGCCTGATTCTGTGCATCAGCGCGCAGTGATTCGTGCAAATGCTCAAAATATTATCAAAACGGACAACAATACTTGAGCATTAAAACAATGTGTCGCGGTGATGTGCGGATTATACTGAATGACGATTTTATAACGCCGAAATTAAGTCAGAAAATAAATATAACGCTGGCAATAAATATACGGAATAAGGCTGCGGAATTAAAAAGGTAAACGCGATGAATAACGATATTTTCCCAAATAAGTTTAAAGCGTCCCTCGCGGCGCATCAGATCCAGATTGGTTGCTGGTCCGCGCTGGCAAATCCCATCAGCACTGAAGTGCTGGGCCTGGCCGGTTTCGACTGGCTGGTACTGGACGGTGAGCATGCGCCGAACGATATCAATACGTTTATTCCGCAGTTGATGGCACTCAAAGGTAGCCAGAGCGCGCCGGTGGTGCGTGTGCCAACCAACGAACCGGTGATCATCAAACGTCTGCTGGATATCGGCTTCTACAACTTCCTGATCCCGTTTGTGGAAACGAAAGAAGAGGCGGCGCGGGCCGTGGCCGCAACGCGCTATCCCCCGGAAGGGATCCGCGGTGTATCCGTTTCGCATCGCGCCAATATGTTTGGCACTGTGCCGGACTACTTCGCGCAGTCCAATAACAACATCAGCATCCTGGTACAGATTGAGAGTCAGCAGGGGGTTGATAACGTTGACGCCATTGCTGCCACACACGGCGTCGACGGCATCTTTGTTGGCCCGAGTGACCTGGCTGCGGCGTTGGGACACCTGGGTAATGCGGGTCACCCGGACGTACAGCATGCCATTCAACACATCTTTGCCCGCGCCAAAGCTCATGGCAAACCGTGCGGCATTCTGGCACCGGTTGAAGCTGACGCTCGTCGTTATCTGGAATGGGGAGCCACCTTTGTGGCTGTTGGCAGTGACCTCGGCGTATTCCGCTCAGCCACGCAGAAATTAGCGGACGCTTTTAAAAAATAACCATCATTGAGGAAACAGATTATGACGCTGAAAGTCGGTTTTATTGGCCTGGGGATCATGGGTAAACCAATGAGTAAGAACCTCATCAAAGCGGGTTACTCACTGATGGTTTCAGACCATAATCCGCAAGCTGTGGCTGAGGTCATTGCTGCGGGTGCTGAAACGGCCACCACAGCCAGAGCCATTGCTGAGCAGTGCGATGTCATCATCACCATGCTGCCAAACTCTCCGCATGTAAAAGAGGTCGCTCTGGGTGAGAATGGCATTATCGACGGTGCGAAGCCAGGTCTGGTACTGATTGATATGAGCTCTATTGCTCCCCTCGCAAGCCGTGAAATCAGCGAAGCGTTGAAAGCGAAAGGCGTCGATATGCTGGATGCGCCGGTCAGCGGTGGTGAACCGAAAGCGATCGACGGCACGCTGTCGGTGATGGTCGGCGGCGATAAAGCGATCTTCGACAAGTACTACGATCTGATGAAAGCGATGGCTGGCTCTGTGGTGCACACCGGTGACATCGGGGCGGGTAACGTGACCAAGTTGGCGAACCAGGTAATTGTGGCGCTGAATATTGCTGCGATGTCCGAAGCGCTGACGCTGGCAACCAAAGCGGGCGTCAACCCGGACCTGGTCTACCAGGCAATCCGTGGCGGTCTGGCGGGAAGTACCGTGCTGGATGCTAAAGCACCGATGGTGATGGATCGTAACTTCAAACCTGGTTTCCGCATCGACCTGCATATTAAAGATCTGGCAAACGCACTGGATACTTCTCACGGCGTGGGGGCGCAACTGCCGCTGACCGCCGCCGTGATGGAAATGATGCAGGCCCTGCGCGCCGATGGCATGGGGACGGCCGACCACAGTGCCATTGCGTGCTACTACGAAAAACTGGCGAAGGTGGAAGTCGCGCGTTAATCGCGTCTTGCCCACACCTGAGGGTGACAGCGGCGCGCAAACCCTCTATACTGCGCGCCGAAGCTGACCAGACAGTCGCCGCTTCGTCGTCGTCCCCTTCGGGGGAGACGGGCGGAGGGGAGGAAAGTCCGGGCTCCATAGGGCAGGGTGCCAGGTAACGCCTGGGGGGGAAACCCACGACCAGTGCAACAGAGAGCAAACCGCCGATGGCCCGCGCAAGCGGGATCAGGTAAGGGTGAAAGGGTGCGGTAAGAGCGCACCGCGCGGCTGGTAACAGTCCGTGGCACGGTAAACTCCACCCGGAGCAAGGCCAAATAGGGGTTCACATGGTACGGCCCGTACTGAACCCGGGTAGGCTGCTTGAGCCAGTGAGCGATTGCTGGCCTAGATGAATGACTGTCCACGACAGAACCCGGCTTATCGGTCAGCTTCAACTTCTTTTAAAACCCCGCTTCGGCGGGGTTTTTGCTTTCTGTACCACCCTGCTCATGTTTACAAATGACATCAATTCTCAAAATTGCGACGCTAAGCACATTTCACTATTTTATTGCTCAATAACTCAAGTCGGGCTCGGTAGAGGATCGCAATCACAAAATTTCACGCTAAGAAATGCTGAATTCTCAGTGTTATGGGTTTGTTATGAATATTGTCATTATGATCTCTAATGTTTTCTAATTTGATATGCGTATTTTGGAATCAAATACATTTACCCCGTGAATATGTGATGCATTCCACTCTTTTTCAGTAACCCGAAAATTCAGCCCTGAAAAATTTTATAAATTGAAAAAATGTTATAACCAAATAATGGTTATTAATTGCCCTTTAATTGCCTGAAAGATAGCCTTTATTGATTTTTTTAGACCAAAGAAATTTATCAGGGTTATCGCCATAAAATAAATTTATTACCGCTATTTTTGTTGATCAATATCAGCGTATTGACGTATTAGATATCATCTAACTGATTGATAAATAAGTTATTTAATAGTGTCTCGCACGTGTGGTTAGCGGTCCTGAAAAGCAAATTGTGAGTAACAGCACATACCCCTTTAAACAATATTGAGTAGAATCCACCCCGTCATAGGGAAATAAGCGCAGAATATTATGAACACTATTATTCTACCGAAAACACAGCACCTCGTGGTATTTCAGGAAGTCATTAAAAGTGGCTCCATAGGTTCTGCGGCAAGACAACTGGGTCTGACACAACCAGCGGTCAGCAAAATCATCAGCGATATCGAATCCTACTTCGGTGTTGAAGTGATGGTGCGTAAAAACACCGGCGTAAAACTGACTGCCGCAGGCCAGGTTCTGCTCTCATACTCAGAGTCGATCACCCGTGAGATGAAAAACATGGTGAGCGAGATCAACAGTCTGAGTTTCAGCACCGTTATGGATGTCTCCTTTGGCTATCCGTCTCTGATCGGCTTTACCTTCCTGTCCGAAATGATCAAAAAATTCAAGGAAGTGTTCCCGAAAGCACGTGTCTCCATGTATGAAGCGCAGTTGTCATCCTTCCTCCCGGCCATTCGCGACGGTCGGCTGGATTTCGCCATCGGGACGCTGAGCGATGAGATGCTTCTGCAGGATCTGCACGTTGAACCACTGTTTGAGTCCGAGTTTGTGCTCGTCGCCAGTAAAACACGAACGTGCACCGGTTCGACAACACTGGCATCACTCACACATGAGCAGTGGGTGATGCCGCAAACCGATATGGGCTACTACAAAGAACTCCTGACCACCCTGCAAGACAATCACATCAGCATTGAAAACATCGTCCAGACCGATTCCGTTGTCACCATTTATAACCTTGTGCTGAATGCCGATTATTTGACGGTCATTCCCCGCGACATGATTGCACCGTTCGGCTCCGATCAGTTTATTGTCCTGCCAGTGGAAGATGAATTACCCGTGGCGCGTTATGCCGCCGTGTGGTCAAAAAATTACAGAATTAAAAAATCAGCGTCAGTATTAGTTGAGCTGGCAAAACAATATGCATCACTCACCAGTGAAAGACGACGATGATTTAATAAAACCCAGATAAGCATTAAACCTGTTTTAAAGCACCCAGAGTTTGTTTTATTCATGCTCTGATACCCTGACTTTGCCCGAAAAGAATGAATTATTATAACGAGGATATTATGCACATTACCTACGATCTCCCGGTAACCATTGAAGATATTCAGGACGCCAGAAAACGACTGGCAGGTAAAATATATAAAACCGGCATGCCCCGTTCGAATTATCTCAGTGAACGTTGTAAGGGTGAAATATTCCTGAAGTTTGAGAACATGCAGCGTACCGGTTCGTTTAAGATCCGTGGTGCGTTTAACAAATTAAGCTCTTTGACTGACGCTGAAAAACGCAAAGGGGTTGTCGCCTGCTCCGCGGGAAACCATGCGCAGGGGGTGTCCCTTTCCTGTGCTATGCTCGGTATCGACGGCAAAGTTGTGATGCCAATGGGCGCGCCGAAATCCAAAGTGGCCGCGACGCGTGACTACTCGGCGGAAGTGGTGTTGCACGGTGATAATTTCAACGACACCATCGCTAAAGTCAGCGAAATCGTTGAGATGGAAGGGCGTATTTTTATTCCACCTTACGACGATCCGAAAGTGATTGCCGGCCAGGGCACCATCGGCCTGGAAATCCTCGAAGATTTGTACGACGTGGATAATGTGATTGTCCCTATCGGCGGCGGCGGATTAATTGCCGGGATTGCCACAGCGATTAAATCCATCAACCCGACGATTAATATTATCGGTGTACAGTCTGAAAACGTTCACGGAATGGCAGCCTCCTGGCAGGCCGGAGAAATAACCAACCATCGTGTAACCGGCACATTAGCCGACGGTTGCGACGTTTCGCGTCCGGGTAAATTAACCTTCGAAATTGTTCGTGAATTAGTCGATGACATTGTGCTGGTCAGTGAAGACGATATTCGTAACAGCATGATAGCCCTTATTCAGCGAAATAAAGTGGTGACAGAAGGCGCTGGCGCGCTGGCCTGTGCCGCGTTATTAAGCGGCAAACTTGACCACTATATTCAGGGTCGTAAAACCGTCTGCATTATTTCCGGCGGCAATATCGACCTCTCTCGTGTTTCCCAAATTACCGGCTTCGTTGACGCATAAAGGTGACCTATGAGCAACACAGAAAGCATTATCGTTGGTCAGACAAAAACGTCCTCCTGGCGTAAGTCTGATACCACCTGGACCCTGGGCCTGTTTGGTACCGCTATTGGCGCAGGCGTGCTGTTCTTCCCTATCCGCGCAGGCTTTGGTGGGTTGATCCCCATCCTGCTGATGTTGGTTCTTGCGTTCCCGATTGCGTTTTACTGCCACCGCGCGCTGGCGCGTCTCTGTCTGTCCGGCAGCAACGTCTCCGGCAACATCACCGAAACGGTGGAAGAGCATTTCGGTAAGACCGGCGGGGTGGTCATCACTTTCCTCTACTTCTTCGCCATTTGCCCACTGCTGTGGATTTACGGTGTCACCATTACTAACACCTTTATGACTTTCTGGGAAAACCAGCTCCAGCTACCTGCGCTTAACCGCGGCGTGGTGGCGCTGTTCCTGCTGCTGTTGATGGCCTTTGTTATCTGGTTCGGTAAAGACCTGATGGTGAAGGTAATGAGCTTCCTGGTGTTTCCGTTTATCGCCAGTCTGGTGCTGATTTCCCTGTCGCTGATCCCTTACTGGAACTCAGCAGTCATCGACCAGGTCAACCTGAGCGACATCGCTTTCACCGGTCATGACGGCATTCTGGTCACGGTGTGGTTGGGGATCTCCATCATGGTCTTCTCCTTTAACTTCTCGCCGATTGTCTCCTCATTCGTAGTCTCCAAACGCGAAGAGTACGAACCGGAGTTCGGTAAAGAGTTTACCGAGCAAAAATGCTCCAAAATTATCGGTCGCGCCAGCATGCTGATGGTCGCCGTGGTGATGTTCTTCGCTTTTAGCTGCCTGTTTACGCTCTCTCCGCAGAACATGGCGGATGCCAAAGCGCAGAACATTCCGGTGCTTTCATACCTGGCGAACCACTTTGCCTCCATGTCAGGAACCAAATCGACGTTTGCCACAGTGCTGGAATACGGTGCTTCCATCATTGCGCTGGTCGCTATCTTCAAATCTTTCTTCGGTCACTATCTGGGCACGCTGGAAGGACTTAACGGTCTGATCCTCAAGTTCGGTTACAAGGGCGATAAGAAGAAAGTCTCCGTAGGCAAGCTGAATACCATCAGCATGGTGTTCATCATGGGCTCCACCTGGGTTGTGGCTTACGCCAACCCGAACATTCTCGACCTTATCGAAGCCATGGGTGCGCCAATCATCGCCTCTCTGCTGTGCCTGTTACCGATGTATGCCATTCGCAAAGCACCGGCTATGGCGAAATTTAAGGGCAGACCCGAGAACATCTTCGTTACCGTTGTCGGTCTGCTGACCATTCTGAATATCGTTTACAAACTGTTCTAAATCATTGCTCAGGAAGAGCGGAGTAACACCATGATTGAGTTTCCGGTTGTACTGGTTATTAACTGCGGTTCGTCCTCTGTTAAGTTTTCGGTGCTCGATGCCAGTAACTGTGATGCCCTGATGACGGGGATTGCGGATGGCATCAACACTGAAAAAGCCTTTATTTCCGTGAATGGGGGTGAGCCAGCCACACTGGCTCACCATGACTACGAAGGGGCGTTGGCTGCCATCGCCCTGGAACTGGAGAAGCGTAACCTGATGAGCAGCGTGGCCTTGATTGGCCATCGTATTGCTCATGGCGGCGACCTCTTCAGCGAGTCGACCCTGATTACGGATAAGGTGATTGAACAGATCCGTCAGGTTTCTCCCCTGGCACCACTGCATAACTACGCCAATCTCAGCGGTGTAGAAGCCGCTGAACGCCTGTTCCCGGGCATACAGCAGGTTGCAGTGTTCGATACCAGCTTCCATCAGACGCTGCCGCCGCAGGCCTATCTGTATGGTTTGCCTTACCGCTATTTTGAAGCGCTGGGCGTGCGTCGCTACGGTTTCCATGGCACTTCTCATCGCTATGTGGCCGGGCAGGCACATGCGCTTATCGGGCTGTCCCCCGATGACAGCGGCCTGGTGATTGCCCATCTCGGCAACGGGGCATCCATCTGTGCGGTGCGCAACGGTGAAAGCGTCGACACGTCCATGGGGATGACGCCGCTGGAAGGGCTGGTGATGGGCACGCGCTGTGGCGATGTGGATTTTGGCGCAATGGCGTGGATTGCCCAGCAGACGGGTCAGTCATTAGAGGATCTGGAGCGGGTAGTAAACAAAGAGTCCGGTCTGCTGGGGATCTCCGGGATTTCCTCAGATCTGCGGGCGCTCGAAAAAGCCTGGCACGAGGGCAATGAACGGGCGCAACTGGCAATACACACTTTTGTGCACCGTATCGCGCGGCATATCGCGGGTCACGCGGCGTCGCTGCATCGTCTTGATGGCGTGGTGTTCACCGGCGGTATTGGCGAGAACTCCAGGCTCATCCGTGCGCTGGTGGCTGACCATCTCAAGGTCTTTGGTATCACCCTCGACGAGACTAAAAACGCCCTGCCGGGCAGCGCGGGTGAGCGCGTCATTAGCACCGATTCGTCCCGCGTGGTCTGCGCGGTGATCCCTACCAATGAAGAAAAAATGATCGCGCTGGATGCCCTCCGTCTTGGGAAGGTGACCCCGGCTGCGGCTTACGCCTGATAAAGCGAGAATTAAATGAAAGTAACAATTGATACAGGCGTCGCGCCATACAGCGACGCATGGGCCGGGTTTCGCGGTGAAGAATGGAAAAACGCCGTCAACGTGCGCGATTTTATTCAGCATAACTACACCCCTTATGAAGGCGATGAAGCTTTCCTCGCGCAGGCGACGCCTGCAACGACGGCGCTCTGGCAGAAGGTAATGGTCGGCATTCGCCAGGAGAATGCCACCCATGCCCCGGTGGATTTTGATACTAACATTGCCACCACAATTACTGCTCATGGGCCTGGTTATATCGACCAGGATCTGGAGACCATTGTCGGCCTGCAGACTGACAAACCGCTCAAACGCGCCCTGCATCCGTATGGCGGGATCAACATGATCCGCAGTTCGTTCGAAGCCTATGGCCGCGAAATGGATCCGCAGTTTGAATACCTGTTTACCGACCTGCGTAAAACCCATAACCAGGGGGTGTTTGACGTCTATTCGCCGGAGATGATGCGCTGTCGTAAATCCGGCGTGTTAACCGGTTTGCCAGACGGCTACGGGCGCGGACGCATCATCGGTGACTACCGTCGCGTGGCGCTATACGGGATCGCTTATCTGGTGCGCGAACGTGAACTCCAGTTTACGGATCTGCAGGGCAGGCTGGAGCGCGGTGAAGATCTGGAGGCGACGATCCGCTTGCGTGAAGAGCTGGCGGAGCATAAGCGTGCGCTGCTGCAGATCCAGCAGATGGCGGCGAACTATGGCTTTGATATTTCACGTCCGGCGATAAACGCCCAGGAAGCGGTGCAATGGGTCTACTTTGCCTATCTGGCGGCGGTGAAATCTCAAAATGGCGGGGCGATGTCGCTGGGGCGCACGGCCTCGTTCCTCGATATTTATATTGAACGTGACATGCAGGCAGGACGCTTGAATGAAGTCCAGGCGCAGGAGTTGATCGACCACTTCATCATGAAGATCCGCATGGTGCGTTTCTTGCGTACGCCGGAGTTCGACACGCTATTCTCCGGCGATCCGATCTGGGCGACGGAAGTGATCGGCGGGATGGGGCTGGATGGCCGCACACTGGTGACCAAAAACAGCTTCCGCTATTTACACACCCTGCACACCATGGGGCCAGCGCCGGAGCCGAACCTGACGATCCTCTGGTCGGAAAAACTGCCGATAGCGTTCAAGAAATACGCCGCGCAGGTGTCGATCGTTACCTCGTCGCTGCAGTATGAGAACGACGATCTGATGCGGGCTGACTTCAACAGTGACGACTACGCGATAGCCTGCTGCGTCAGCCCGATGGTGATCGGCAAGCAGATGCAGTTCTTTGGCGCCCGCGCCAACCTGGCGAAAACGCTGCTGTACGCAATTAACGGTGGGGTGGATGAGAAACTGAAGATCCAGGTGGGACCGAAAACCGAGCCGCTGCTGGATGAAGTGCTGGATTACGATACCGTGATGGCGAGCCTCGATCACTTTATGGACTGGCTGGCGGTGCAGTACATCAGCGCGCTGAATCTCATTCACTATATGCATGACAAGTACAGCTACGAGGCTTCGCTGATGGCGCTGCACGACCGGGACGTATACCGCACCATGGCCTGCGGCATTGCTGGCCTGTCGGTGGCGGCGGATTCCCTGTCGGCCATTAAATATGCCACGGTGAAACCGGTTCGCGACCATACCGGTCTGGCGGTTGATTTCGTGATTGAAGGCGACTACCCGCAGTACGGCAACAATGATGACCGCGTGGACAGTATTGCCTGCGATCTGGTTGAGCGTTTTATGAAGAAAATCCAGGCGCTGCCAACCTACCGAAATGCAGTACCGACCCAGTCGATCCTCACCATCACCTCTAACGTGGTGTATGGCCAGAAGACCGGGAACACGCCGGACGGACGCCGCGGCGGCACGCCGTTTGCGCCTGGCGCGAACCCGATGCACGGCCGCGACAGAAAAGGAGCGGTGGCTTCGTTAACGTCGGTTGCTAAGCTACCGTTCACCTATGCGAAAGACGGCATCTCCTATACCTTCTCGATTGTGCCGCAGGCGCTGGGTAAGGACGAACTGGTTCGCAAAACCAACCTGGTGGGGTTACTGGACGGCTACTTCCACCACGAAGCGGCTATCGAAGGCGGGCAGCATCTGAACGTTAACGTCATGAACCGGGAAATGCTCCTGGATGCCATTGCGCATCCGGAGAACTATCCGAACCTGACGATCCGAGTTTCAGGCTATGCGGTGCGTTTTAATGCGCTGACACGCGAGCAGCAGCAGGATGTGATTTCGCGAACATTTACTCAATCGATCTGACAAAAGCGAGTTCTCATGCCCCCTTTGCAGGGGGCATTTTTTTGCCCGCTAAACATACAAAATTGTTTATATAATTATTCACACATATTCATCCGCTCTTGAAAAACAATACGCCTGCTTTTCCCTATAACAGAATGTAAGGACAGTAAGATGATGAAAATGACCCGTATTGCTTTGGTTGCAGTATCGCTGGCGGTATGCAGTTTTACGGCACAGGCCGCTAACGTAGAGGCTGCCCCGTCTCCAGCGCAGGATCCGCTGGTACAGCATCTGAAGCTCAGCAATGAGCAGGTTAAGAAGATTGAAGATCTGCATAAGCAGCTGGAACAAAATGTCAGTAAGATCCCGATGACGGGCGTGAAGGATGGTGCGCTGATCGACATGTTCCAGGCGGGTAAATGGGACGAAAGCACAGTGAAAAGCCAGCTTACCGCATTCAGCAAAATTGAAGAGCAGACCCGTTACTACCGCGTGAAATATTACTTCGATGTCAGCCAGGTTCTGACGCCGGAACAGCGTAAACAGATTAGAACGGATATGGCTAACGCACTGGCCGAGTGATTTCGTACCCGCGCCTGGCGCGGGTTTTTTATTTCTTGATCGCCATCACTTTTAGAAAATTAATGGTCTTTCTTTCTGTTGTGTAGGAAATTTTCCTTTCGGTTTAGTAAATCCTCACAAAACTTGTGACTTTTTTCTCCCTCTCTCCAGATATGATCTTTCCACACCAATAACACACACCTGCAGCTGTCTGAATCGCAATCGCTGGCGATCGGAACCCTATAAAAACAATTGATTACCCTACAAAATAAGCGAGTGCCCAATGGATACGGCAACAAACAGCAGTGTGATTGTGAATGATTCCCCGGCAGCTAGACGAGCGGGGATGCGTGAAAGCGAATGGCGAGAGGCGATTAAATTCGACAGCACCGACACAGGTTGGGTCATCATGAGTATCGGGATGGCTATCGGTGCGGGGATTGTTTTTCTGCCGGTACAGGTAGGATTAATGGGGCTGTGGGTCTTTTTACTTTCCTCGATTATTGGTTATCCGGCCATGTATTTGTTCCAGCGTCTGTTTATTAATACGCTGGCCGAATCCCCGGAATGCAAAGATTACCCGAGCGTCATTAGCGGTTATTTAGGTAAAAACTGGGGCATCTTATTAGGTGCGCTCTATTTCGTGATGCTGGTGATCTGGATGTTTGTCTATTCCACGGCCATCACCAACGACAGCGCCTCGTATTTACATACCTTTGGTGTCACAGACACTCTGCTCTCTGAAAACCCTTTTTATGGTTTATTCCTGATCTGCATTCTGGTCGCCATTTCATCGCGCGGTGAAAAGTTGCTGTTTAAAGTATCCAGCCTGATGGTGCTGACCAAATTATTCGTGGTTGCCGCGCTGGGTCTGTCAATGATTGGTCTTTGGCATTTAGCCAATGTCGGCATGCTGCCACCAATGGGCCTGCTGATTAAAAACGCCATTATTACGCTGCCCTTTACCTTAACGTCCATTCTCTTTATTCAAACCTTAAGCCCGATGGTCATCTCCTATCGTTCACGGGAAAAATCGGTTGAGGTGGCGCGGCACAAAGCATTGCGGGCAATGAATATTGCTTTTGGCGTGCTGTTTGTGACGGTCTTTTTCTATGCTGTCTCCTTCACGCTGGCAATGGGCCACGATGAGGCGGTAAAAGCCTACGAACAGAATATTTCTGCCCTGGCGATCGCGGCGCAGTTTATCAGTGGTGATGGTGCGGGCTGGGTCAAGATTGTCAGCGTGATCCTGAATATCTTTGCCGTAATGACCGCATTCTTCGGGGTCTATCTCGGCTTTCGCGAGGCTACGCAGGGTATCGTAATGAACATCCTGCGTCGCAAAATGCCGGCAGAAAAAATCAATGAAAACAACGTTCAGCGCGGCATTATGCTGTTCGCCATCCTGCTGGCCTGGAGCGCAATTGTATTAAACGCGCCGGTGCTGAGCTTCACTTCCATTTGTAGCCCCATCTTCGGCATGGTGGGCTGCCTAATCCCTGCATGGCTGGTCTACAAAGTCCCGGCACTGCATAAATATAAAGGCGTATCGCTGGTGATCATTGTCATCACCGGGTTGCTGCTTTGTGTTTCTCCTTTCCTCGCATTCTCCTGAGGGTAAATAAGGTCGTAACGATGTCTGAGCAAACTCAAATTTTATGGAAGCAATTTATTCGAACGGTGCAGGAAGAAGTTAAACCTGCACTTGGGTGTACCGAACCGGTTTCTCTGGCGTTGGCCTGCGCGATTGCTGCGGAGCATCTGTCAGGTGACGTCACGCAGATTGAGGCGTGGGTATCACCGAATCTGATGAAAAACGGGCTTGGCGTGACGGTGCCGGGTACCGGCATGGTCGGGTTACCCATTGCGGCGGCGCTGGGGGCCATTGGCGGCAACGCGCATGCCGGGCTGGAGGTGTTGAAAGATGTCACAGCCGATGCGCTGTCACGTGCTAAAGCTCTGCTGGAAGCAGGTCAGGTGCAGGTGAAACTGCAGGCGCCGTGCGATGAAATTCTTTACTCCAGAGTCTGCGTTTACGCCGGGAATTCCTCGGCAATGGTGACTATCGCTGGAGGACATACGCGAGTAGTGGAGGTGGTTTGCCAGGGGACAACGCGCTTTGCGCTTGACGATCAGCAAGGCGAGGTGAGTGACGATCCGTTGGCAGTGCTGTCAAACACTACGCTGTCGCAGATCCTTGAGTTTGTGGAACACATCCCGTTTGAGGCCATCCGTTTTATCCTGGAGGCCGGGAAGTTGAATGATGCCCTCTCCCGTGAAGGGCTCAGTGGGAAGTGGGGGCTGCACATTGGCGCAACACTCAATAAACAGCGGTCGCGTGGATGGATGGCGCAGGATCTGGGGTCGGACATTGTTATCCGTACCAGCGCGGCCTCTGACGCCAGGATGGGCGGTGCGACGCTACCTGCGATGAGCAATTCCGGGTCCGGGAATCAGGGGATCACTGCTACCCTACCGGTAGTGGTAGTCGCTGAACACGTTCAGGCTGATGACGAACGACTCGCACGAGCTCTGATGTTGTCACATCTTTCGGCAATCTACATTCATTCCCAGCTTCCACGTTTGTCGGCACTGTGTGCGGCCACCACGGCAGCAATGGGGGCTGCGGCAGGAATGGCCTGGCTGATGGGCGGAAGCTACCAGACTATCTCAATGGCGATTGGCAGTATGATCGGTGATGTCAGCGGGATGATCTGCGATGGGGCGTCTAACAGCTGCGCCATGAAAGTTTCTACCAGCGTGGCAAGTAGCTGGAAAGCGGTGATGATGGCGCTGGATGATTCTGCTGTGACGGGAAATGAAGGGATCGTGGCGCATGATGTAGAGCAATCGATCGCGAATCTGTGCGCGCTTGCGTGCCGCTCAATGCAGGCAACGGATCAGCAAATTATTGAGATTATGGCGAGTAAGGTGTCGTGAATTTTCCCCCCTCTCTTCAGAGGGGGGAATCGATTACACCGGCAAATCAATCAACAACGCTCGCAGTGGTGTATCAGCAACCAGCGTAATATTCGCTTCATCACGAATAAACGCTCCATCACCACAGGTGAGCGCTTCTTTCTCTTCCGTGTGCGTCACCGCATGCACCGTGCCGTGGATTGACTGCAGATAGGCTCGCGGGCCATGAAGCTGGAAGCTTGCCTGTTCGCCTTTCTTCAGTTCAATGTGATGCAGCCATACCTGCTGGCGCAGTTGCAGACTGCCTTTGCTACCGTCCGGGGAGGCAATCAGCTGCTGCTTATCGCCCGTCAGGTCTACCTTCTGTACCGGTGGATTTTCCCGCTCCGGACAGGCATCGAGCCAAAGTTGCATACGGGTCAGCGTCTTCTCTTTGCTGAGGTTATGCTCGCTGTAGCTGATGCCTGGCTGTGTGGAAATCAACAACGCTTCGCCAGCCTTTGCCTGGACATGATTGCCCTCGCTATCGCGGTATTCTGCCTCGCCTTCCAGGATCAGGTTCAGGATATCGACTTTCGGGTACGTTCGCGGCTGGAAGGCGCTGCCCGGGGCGAGCACTTCCTGATTTAACACGCGCAATGAAGCGTAACCGAGGAGTTTCGGGTCAAAGTAGTGTCCAAAGGAAAAGGTGTAGCGGGCCTGCAGCCAACCGAAATCGGCTTGTCCGCATTGTTTAGCTGTTCTTGTCGTAATCATAAACTTGACCTCTCTTTACACTAAAACAATGGTAAAGGTATGGACGCTTCATTGTTAGCCAGATATTCTGCCGGGTATGTTCAAATTTCCTGAATGAGAACGAGATGGCTAAAGAGAGAGCATTGACGCTTGAGGCGCTTCGCGTCATGGACGCAATTGACCGACGTGGCAGTTTTGCGGCGGCGGCAGATGAACTGGGGCGCGTTCCGTCTGCGCTGAGCTACACCATGCAGAAGCTGGAGGAAGAGCTGGATGTGGTGCTGTTTGACCGCTCCGGTCATCGAACAAAATTCACCAACGTTGGACGGATGCTGCTGGAGCGTGGTCGCGTCCTGCTGGAGGCAGCGGACAAGCTGACGACGGATGCCGAAGCACTGGCACGAGGCTGGGAAACCCATCTGACATTGGTTACCGAAGCACTGGTACCCACCGAAGCACTGTTTCCGCTTGTAGATCGCCTCGCAGATAAGGCGAACACCCAGCTGTCGATCATTACTGAGGTACTGGCAGGTGCATGGGAGCGTCTGGAGACGGGCAGGGCGGATATCGTTATTGCCCCGGACATGCACTTCCGCTCCTCGTCGGAAATCAACTCCCGCAAGCTCTATAGCGTGATGAACGTCTATGTCGCTGCACCCAATCACCCGATCCATCAGGAGCCTGAGCCGCTCTCTGAAGTGACGCGCGTGAAGTATCGCGGCGTGGCGGTAGCAGATACCGCACGTGAACGTCCGGTGCTAACGGTGCAACTGCTGGATAAACAACCTCGTTTGACGGTGACTTCACTGGAAGATAAACGACAGGCGCTGCTGGCTGGCCTGGGCGTGGCGACCATGCCGTACCCGTTTGTCGAAAAAGACATTGCAGAAGGGCGGCTGCGCGTTGTCAGCCCGGAATATAGCCACGAGGTGGATATCATTATGGCGTGGCGTCGCGACAGTATGGGCGAAGCCAAATCATGGTGTTTACGCGAAATCCCGAAGCTTTTCGCTCATTATAATAAATAGAACTGTAGGCCCGGTAAGCGCAAGCGCCACCGGGCAATGAATCAGGCATTGAGTTTAGGGTCGGCACCAAAGCGGTTTTCGCCTGGCGTGCCGCTCTGACAGTTGAAGATCAAGATGACAATCCAGCCCACAACCGGGATCAACAGCAGCAATAGCCACCACGCTGAACGATCGGTGTCATGTAGTCGGCGGAACTGTACGGCCCAGGAGGGCAGCAGAATAAATATGCCGTAAATGGATGTGAGAACACCTTCCCCGCTCGCCCGCTCCCAGCCCAGGATTTTATCCACAATACCCAGCACCAGGATGAAAATGAAGTTCACCAGAACGAACATCCAGTACTCTTTACGGCGCGCACGGCCACCAAATCCAATGTAGTTACGCAGTACTTTTAAATACCAGTCCATTTTTCCCTGCCTCTGTAATCGGTCAATCACTTGTTTTCTAAGCGATCGAGATAAGGATAGATGGAGATTGTGAATTAAAAAAGGGCATCTATTGATACCCTTAATATTTAGCGGAAACGGACGTCACGACCGTGCGGCTCATTCAGATCCTGCCACGGGCCAATGGAGATAATGCCCGTTGGGTTGATGGTCTTATGGCTGCGGTAGTAGTGGGTGCGAATGTGGTCAAAATCGACCGTTTCGGCAATACCTGGTGTCTGGTAGATGTCACGCAGAAAACCATACAGGTTCAGGTAGTCACTGATGCGGTGCTTGTCGCATTTAAAGTGGGTGACATACACCGGATCAAAGCGCACCAGCGTGGTCCACAAACGAATATCTGCTTCCGTCAGTCGGTTGCCCGTCAGATAGCGATGCTGACCGAGGAGCTGTTCCAGACGCGCCAGCGATTCAAATACTTTCCCGACCGCTTCGTCATACGCTTCCTGGCTGGTGGCAAAACCGGCCTTGTAGACACCGTTATTGACGTTGTCGTAAATCCAGCTGTTCAGCTCATCAATTTTATCGCGCAGCTCAACCGGGTAATAATCTCCGGCGCGAGCGCCATGGGCATCAAACGCGGTGTTGAACATGCGGATAATCTCCGCAGACTCGTTGCTGACGATTGTTTGGTTTTTCTTGTCCCACAATACCGGAACGGTAACGCGCCCGGTGTAGTGCGGATCGGCACGCAGATACAGTTGGTACAGGAAATCGTGGTGATAGAGATCGTCTCCCGTTGCTGCAGGGAAATCGGCGTCAAACGTCCAGCCATTTTCCAGCATCAGCGGGTTCACCACCGAAACGGGAATTAAGGACTCAAGACCTTTGAGCTTGCGTACAATCAGCGTGCGGTGCGCCCACGGACAAGCGAGTGAAACATAAAGATGGTAACGGTCTTTCTCGGCCGCAAAACCGCCTTCGCCGCTCGGGCCTGGGGCACCATCGGCAGTCAGCCAGTTACGGAAGGCGGAAACTGAGCGCTTGAAGCGGCCTCCGGTAGATTTGGTGTCATACCAGACATCCTGCCAGATGCCGTCTACGAGTTGTCCCATTTTTTTCTCCTCCGTCAGATAGCAAAAGCGAGGAGATATCCCCTCGCTTGTGTTCATTCAGTATAGCGTGTGCTTACCATTTCTTGTTCAGAACACGGTCGATGCTGTATGCGCCTGGGCCAGTGATGGCCAGCAGCAGGAAACCACCAGCAATAGTCAGGTTTTTCATGAACATCAGGGAGTTCACGCCTTCAGCAAAGTTGCTGTGGAAGAGGAACGCCGTCAGTACGGTAAAGCCAGCGGTAAACAGCGCTGTGGTACGGGTCAGGAAGCCGAACAGAACTGCCAGACCGCCGCCGAACTCAAGCAGGATGGTCAGTGGCAGCAGGAACCCCGGCACGCCCATGGCTTCCATATACTGCTGGGTACCCGCATAACCGGTGATTTTGCCCCAACCTGCAACGATGAACAGAATTGGCATCAGAATACGCGCGACCAGTACACCAACATCTTCTAATTTTTTCATTTTACTCTCCAGGAAACCACATTAGCGGCTGAACTTTATTTGTCTGCAATTCCGGGTAGATACCGCGTTCTTGCTGTCGATGGAGAGAATCATAAACGTGACGAATGACAATTGTTAGCAAGGAAAACTGTCAATCTTTTTCAAAGATATTGAGGAAGGGAGGGGGATTTTGCCGGGTGGCGCAGCGCCACCCGGCGAGAAGGCTACCGCAGCTGCTGCTGGCGCAGTGTTGCTTTCACCAGACGCCAGGCGCTCCAGACTCCAAAGCCCCGACGCGTCCAGCGAATAAGCTTACTTGGGTGACGAACGCCCCAGATAGCCATAATGCTGGTGCCGACCAGCGCCCAGGAACGGACGTTCAGGAAGGTATTCCAGCCGCGATCGAGCGGACGCGTCGCCTCGATCCAGTCGCGGCGGCTGGCTGACAGATCCAGCCTCTGCTGCTGGATCTGGCTTAACAGAAACGCTTTACGTTTCTGGCGTTCGGCTTTGTCGCTCACGGCTTGTCATCCTCCAGCAGGGCGCGATCGTTAGCCAGTTCCTGGCGCGTGTGGCGCAGGAAAGTGGATTTACGTGCTTTACGCAGTGTCCATATACCGCCAATCAACGCTGCCAGCAGCAGGACGACGGTGGTGGCAATCATCGCGTTAAGACGATACTGCGGGTCAATGGCCCAGATGATGAGTACCATCAGGCTCATCAGACCGAACGCGGCGAAGAGCATGGTCAGCCCGAGCATCAGCAGTATCTGGAAGAGGTTCGCTTTTTCCTCTTCCAGCTCAACGACGGCCAGCCGGATGCGGGTTTCGGCGATGCCGACCAGCGTGGTTAAAATACGCTGGCCGATGCCGAGGACGTTTTTAGCAGGCCCTTGTGCGTGACGAGGATCTTCCATAATCAACGACGCGTGAGCAGGACACCCAGTACTACACCTACCGCGGCACCAATACCTACGCCCGTCCAGGGATTATCCCGAACATATTCATCAGCACGTGCAGCGGCTTCGCGGGTTTGCTTCGCCAGCGCATCACCCGTTTCACCCAGACGGTGGCGACTCTCTTTCAGCGCTTGTTCCGCTTTGCTACGCAGTTTGCTGACTTCTTCCTTAGATTTATCGGCGGAGGAGTTCAGCACCTCTTCCAGAGTGTCAGCCAGGGATTTCAGTTCAGCGCGCAGATTTTCAGACGTCGTATCTTTTGACATGATTTTCTCCTGTTGAGATTTCCGTTAACTCAATAATCGCGAGCTTCCAGCGCTTTCAGGTCATCCTGCGCTTCTTTCAACTTCTTCTCGCGCTTAGCAATTTTTTCCGCATCCCCTTTCTCTTTCGCTTCCTGCAGGTCGCGACGGCGCTCAGCTATCTCGTCCTTCTGTTCAGCGATTTTTTTCTGGTGGTCGGCACGAAGCTTGCTGTCTGAACAGTTCGCTTTCACTTCGCTCAGCGCTTTTTTAAGACCCTCAACACGGTGCTGATTGTTATGCTTTTCGGCATAACCGATCTCACGCTGAATATCCTGTTCTTTCTCCTGACAAAGAGAGGTTGCGAAGGACGCTGTGCTTAAAGAAAAAAGGGCCAGAGCAAGAGTAATGCGGAATTTCATTATCGAAACCTTCCATTGTGTTACGGCGTAAGCCGCTATCCAAAGTTATGCGGAGTACATTTGAGGGGTGCTCCGCGTACTTAAGCATAGTAAGTAAACGGGGGATTCACCAAAGTGAGTGAAAAGATTCGGAATCCTGGAAATTATCCAAGCCGATGCGACGTATCACGAATCAATGAGAACCAGGCTGTAGGCTGGCTGTCATCTTCCTGCTGGGCAATGATATATCCTTGCGGCAGCGTTCGGTCGAGAACCACTTTCGCGGCGGCGCTTTGCGCACGGGAATCAAACGTGATCAGTAAAACATCATCCTTCGGGGTGATGCTCTTAAAGCGGATCCCGTTCGCATCCAGATGGTGCCAGACAGAAAAACCATCTGGCACGCTGGCACCCTGAGTAACCGGACGAATGGCCAGCGTAGACTCCTGATGCGAAAGCGCGCTCCAGACCAGAAGCATGGCACTAACAAGCACCAGGGCGATCAGGGCGTACGCACAACGACGCAGGGAGATAACCATTGTTAGCTCCTGGCTCCGTATTTTTTCTTCCACAGGACAACCAGTGAACCAATCAGACCGAAGACCAGCAGAACAACGGGCAGCAGCATCAGGCACGACATCAGCTGATCTTCATACTTCATGAAGACAGGGGTTTTACCCAGCGCATAGCCCAGCGTTGTCAGGATCAGCACCCATAACAAGCCACTCATCCAGTTAAAGAACTGGAAGCGTGTGCTGCTCAATCCGGACAGACCCGCAATGGTTGGCAACAGGGTGCGTACAAAGGCGATAAAGCGGCCAATCAGCAACGCGGAGAGCCCGTGCTTATGGAAAAGGTGGTGCGCCCGCTGGTGATAATGGGCAGGAAGATGAGAGAGCCAGTTCTGCACGAGCCGGGTATTGCCCAGCCATCGTCCCTGGATATAGCTCACCCAACAGCCGAGGCTTGCGGCGACGGTCAGAAGAAAAATGGTTTGTGGAAACGCCATTGCCCCTTTGGCGCACAGTACGCCGACAAGCACCAGCAAGCTGTCACCGGGTAAAAAGGCGGCAGGCAGCAAACCGTTCTCAAGGAACAGGATCATAAACAAGACAAAATAGAGCATGCCAATCATGGAAGGGTTGGCCAGCGTTTCAAAATCCTGCGCCCAGAGGGCATGCAGTAGTTGGGTCAAAAGTTCCATTCAGTGTTCCTGGAAATCGGTTAACGTCACGCCTGTTATCCGGGACAAACAGCACGGCGACATTGTAGTGATTTCATTATGGTCGCTCGCGGACACATTGCGGTGTGGCCAACACTGTTCCCTGTTAATTGGCTGGTTAGCAAGCACTAACTTACAAAATAAGGAATTGAATCCAATTGTAACAAAGCCCAACGGTCTGCGTCACAGAATTTGCGGGGTGGGATGATTTTGGCGTAAGCCCAGGAAGTGAGCGAGGGGATTTACAAAGGCTGACACTATATATGTTTTGCTTACCCACGTAAGCCGGAAGGCGCAACGAAGCGCCTGCCAGCGAAAAGGTGATCTATTTTGCGCCACTGGATGCCGTATCGAGATGAACGACGGGATTATCGGCAAAAAGATAGCGGTCAGCGTTAAATTCAAAGTCGTCGCTGGTTTCATTGAACAGCATCAGCTTCGTATTTTCCAGGTGCTGCCACATTGCCAGTTTAGCGGCATGAGGATCTTTACGAATCAGCGCCTTAAGGATTTGATCGTGATCGTCACACCAGTTGTCGACAGTTCGGGAATCGATATGGTCGTGAAGTTTCTTCCAGTACGGGTTGTGAACACGCTGAGTCCACATTTTCTCAACGATTGCCGCCAGCGCCGTATTTTGAGTTGCCAGGGCGACCTGAACGTGGAATTGCAGATCCCACTCTGAATCCCGGAAACATTTTTCCTTACGGGCATTCTCCTGGATTTCCATCAATTTCATGATGTCCTGCTTGGTCACCTGCGTCGCGGCGAATTCCGCAATATTGCTTTCGATCAGCTGGCGAGCCTGGAGCAGCTCAAACGGACCATAGCTGGCGAATTCCAGACTTTCATCTGCGACCGGAGAGTGTTTCGGCTGATTCGAAATCACATGAATACCGGAACCTTTGCGCACTTCAACATACCCTTCCACTTCCAGCATGATAATCGCTTCACGCACCACCGTGCGGCTGACGCTTTTTTCATCCGCGATAAAGCGCTCGGCGGGAAGTTTATCACCGACAAGATAGACCCCTTGCTCGATGCGATCTTTCAGCTCCGCAGCAAGTTGTTGATATAAACGACGTGGTTCGGTGATTTCCATATGCGCTCCAGGCAGGGTACGGCAGATGATTTGTTATACCACTTTTGCATGCCACTCTCCAGATTTTGCCATTAAAAAAGCCACCCGGAGGCGGCTTAGTTGAAACGTATTTTCGCTAACTCTGCGTAGCCGGTTTGCCGAGCGACTCCTTCGCCAGCTCTTCTGCCGATTTGCTTTTCAGCACCGTCCAGATAACCACCGCACCCATCAGGTCGAAAATAGCCAGTACGGCGAACAGCGGGCTGAAGCCGATGGTATCCGCCAGCGCACCCACCACCAGTGCAAACATCGTACTTGCGGTCCAGGCTGCCATACCGGTCAGGCCGTTTGCTGTAGCGACTTCGTTACGACCGAAGACATCAGAGGAAAGCGTAATCAGCGCACCGGACAGTGACTGGTGAGCAAAACCACCGATACACAGCAGGGCGATAGCGACATATGGGCTGGTGAACAGACCGATCATGCCCGGGCCAATCATCAGCAGCGCACCCATGGTCACGACCATTTTACGGGAAACAATCAGGTTCACGCCAAACCAGCGCTGGAACAGCGGTGGCAGGTATCCCCCCACGATACAGCCCAGGTCAGCGAACAGCATCGGCATCCAGGCGAACATCGCGATCTCTTTCAGGTTAAAGCCGTAGACTTTGAACATGAACAGCGGGATCCACGCATTAAAGGTACCCCAGGCTGGCTCAGCCAGGAAACGTGGCAGGGCGATACCCCAGAACTGACGGGTGCCGAGGATTTGCCAGACAGACATTTTTTTGCCGTTGTTGGTCTGATGCTGCGCTTCCTGACCGCCAATGATGTAGTCACGCTCTTCTTCAGACAGTTTTTTCTGATCGCGCGGGTGCTTATAGAAAACCAGCCACGCCATTGCCCAGGCAAAACTCAGCACGCCAGAGATGATGAACGCCATTTGCCAGCTGTGCATTACGATAGCCCACACCACCAGCGGTGGCGCAATCATCGCACCGATGGACGAACCCACGTTGAAGTAACCGACCGCAATGGAACGCTCTTTCGCCGGGAACCACTCGGAGCTGGCTTTCAGCCCTGCTGGGATCATCGCGGCTTCTGCCGCGCCGACCGCACCACGAGCCAGTGCCAGCCCACCCCAACTGCCTGCCAGTGCGGTTGCACCACAGAAAATTGCCCAGGCGATAGCGAAGAAGGCATAACCGATTTTGGTACCGAGAATATCCAGCACATAACCTGCAACAGGCTGCATGATGGTATAAGCCGCGGAATAAGCGGCAATGATGTAGGAGTATTGCTGCGTGGAAATATGCAGCTCTTCCATCAACGTTGGCGCTGCAGCTGCCACGGTGTTACGCGTCAGGTAGCCCAGCACGGTGCCTAACGTCACCAGTGCGATCATATACCAACGTAACCCTTTAATTTTACGCATCTAAAACCTCATCGTTATGTTATTTCCGCGCCAGAGCACGGCAACCTCTCAACCGTTTCCGGGAGCTGTTGTGTAACGGGAGGGGCGTAGCCGGGAGAATGTCCCGGAACGGCCCGAACCTTGCCATAAGTAAGCGTGCATAAGTCGGTATCCGTACCGTTAAACCCGATGCCTCTCACATCGGTAATGCATTCCGTCGGCTGAGTGTTTGCGACGGCGAAAAAGATAACTTGTCATACAACTTCAAAAGGTGAGTGACATCACAAATGTATGATTATTTGTAGGGACATTATCTCTTGCGTGCAAAGCTAGTTCTGGCGCGGCCTGGAGAAGGGTTTGCTCCATTTAGGGTAATTTATTTGTTGACGTTTATTGATCTCACTCACGAAAAAAGCTTCGGTTGATGGAAATTGGTGTGATAACTTTGCAGCATATGAACATACGCTTTCTGACGCTCCCGTTACGAGGAAGACGATAATGACGCCGTTTATGACCGAAGATTTTCTGTTAGATACTGAATTTGCCCGCCGCCTGTACCACGACTACGCAAAAGACCAGCCAATTTTTGACTACCACTGCCATTTGCCACCGCAGCAGGTTGCCGAAAATTACCGTTTCAAAAATCTGTATGACATCTGGCTGAAAGGTGACCACTACAAATGGCGCGCGATGCGTACCAATGGTGTGGCTGAACGTCTGTGTACTGGCGATGCGACTGACCGTGAGAAGTTTGACGCATGGGCAGCGACAGTTCCGCATACCATCGGCAACCCGCTGTATCACTGGACGCACCTTGAACTGCGTCGTCCATTTGGCATTACGGGTAAGCTGCTTTCCCCGACAACGGCGGATGAAATCTGGGATCAGTGCAACGCGTTGCTGGCGCAGGAGCAATTTTCTGCGCGCGGTATCATGAAGCAGATGAACGTGAAGATGGTGGGTACGACCGACGATCCGATTGACTCCCTTGAGCACCACGCCGTGATCGCCAAAGACACCGCGTTTGATATCAAAGTGCTGCCAAGCTGGCGTCCGGATAAAGCCTTTAATATCGAACAGGCCACATTCAACGAGTACATGGCGAAGCTGGCAGAAGTCTCTGATACCGACATTCGTCGTTTCGCAGACCTGCAAACCGCGCTGACCAAACGTCTGGACCACTTTGCCGCGCACGGCTGTAAAGTCTCTGACCACGCACTGGACGTTGTGCTGTTTGCGGAATCAAACGAAGCCGAGCTGGACAACATCCTGGCGCGTCGCTTGTCCGGTGAATCCCTGAGCGAACACCAGGTTGCTCAGTTCAAAACGGCGGTACTGGTATTCCTCGGCGCAGAATATGCCCGTCGCGGCTGGGTACAGCAGTACCACATTGGTGCACTGCGTAATAATAACCAGCGCCAGTTCAAGCTGCTGGGGGCGGATGTGGGCTTCGACTCCATCAACGATCGTCCGCTGGCAGAAGAGCTGTCTAAATTGCTGAGCAAGCAGAACGAACAAAACCTGCTGCCAAAAACCATTCTCTACTGCCTGAACCCGCGCGATAACGAAGTGTTGGGCACCATGGTCGGCAACTTCCAGGGGGAAGGGATGCCGGGCAAGATGCAGTTCGGCTCAGGCTGGTGGTTCAACGACCAGAAAGATGGCATGGAGCGTCAAATGACACAGCTGGCGCAGCTTGGCCTGTTAAGCCGCTTTGTTGGCATGCTGACCGACAGTCGCAGCTTCCTCTCCTATACCCGTCATGAATATTTCCGCCGCATTCTGTGCCAGATGATTGGCCGCTGGGTCCATGCCGGCGAAGCGCCAGCAGATATCCAGTTACTGGGTGAAATGGTGAGAAACATCTGCTTTAACAATGCGCGTGACTACTTCGCCATTGAACTGAATTAAGGCCGTTTGAGGTTGATATGCAATACATCAGAATCCATTCGCTGGATAACGTGGCCGTAGCGCTGGCGGATCTGACCGAAGGGACGGAAGTCACTTTTGATAATCAGTCGGTCACGTTACGTCAGGCCATTGGACGCGGACATAAATTTGCCCTGATCCCCATCGCTAAAGGGGAGAACGTGGTGAAATATGGTTTGCCGATTGGCCATGCGCTTGCGGATATTGTGCCGGGTGAATACATTCATTCTCACAATACCCGTACTAATCTGAGCGATCTGGACGAGTACAGCTATCAACCTGATTTACCCGCGAAAGAGAGTCAGGCGGTGGATCGTGAAGTGCAGATCTACCGTCGCACCAGTGGTGAAGTGGGGATCCGCAATGAGCTGTGGATCCTCCCTACTGTCGGTTGCGTGAATGGGATTGCACGTCAAATTCAGACCCGCTTTCTGAAAGAGACCAACAATGCTGAAGGCACCGATGGCGTACATCTGTTCAGCCATACTTACGGCTGTTCACAGCTCGGCGACGACCATATCAACACGCGTACCATGCTGCAAAACATGGTACGCCACCCGAACGCGGGCGCGGTGCTGGTGATCGGCCTGGGCTGCGAAAACAATCAGGTCGATGCCTTCCGTGACACGCTGGGCGAGTTTGATCCTGAACGCGTGCATTTTATGGTATGCCAGCACCAGGATGACGAAGTGGAAGCGGGTATTGAGCAACTCCACCAGCTGTATGAGGTGATGCGCCACGACAAACGCGAGCCGGGCAAGTTGAGCGAGCTGAAGTTTGGTCTGGAGTGCGGCGGGTCTGATGGCCTGTCCGGTATTACCGCCAATCCGATGCTGGGCCGCTTCTCGGATTACGTGATCGCCAACGGCGGCACGACGGTACTGACCGAAGTGCCGGAAATGTTCGGTGCGGAACGTATTTTGATGAGCCACTGCCGCGACGAAGAGACGTTTGAAAAAACCGTCACCATGGTGAATGACTTTAAACAGTACTTCATCGCCCACAACCAGCCGATTTATGAGAACCCGTCGCCGGGTAATAAAGCGGGCGGGATTACTACGCTGGAAGAGAAATCCCTTGGCTGCACCCAGAAAGCGGGGGCCAGCCAGGTTGTTGATGTTCTGCGTTACGGTGAGCGGCTGAAAACGCACGGCCTGAACCTGCTGAGTGCTCCGGGTAACGATGCCGTGGCAACCAGTGCGCTGGCCGGGGCTGGCTGTCACATGGTGCTGTTCAGTACGGGCCGAGGTACCCCTTACGGTGGTTTTGTACCAACAGTGAAAATTGCGACTAACAGCGAGCTGGCGGCGAAGAAAAAACACTGGATCGACTTTGATGCCGGTCAGCTCATTCACGGCAAAGCGATGTCGCCGTTGCTGACGGAGTTTGTAGATACTATCGTGGAGTTTGCCAACGGCAAGCAGACCTGCAACGAGAAGAACGATTTCCGCGAGCTGGCGATCTTTAAGAGTGGTGTGACGCTGTAAGTAGAGTGCGGGCTGGTGCCCTCACCCTGGCCCTCTCCCACGGGGAGAGGGTACAAACACTAAAAACGGCAACCCTCAGGGTTGCCGTTTTGCTGTTAACCTCGCAGGGCGTTCTTCGCTAAACGCGCGTCTTCCGCCTGACAGGCCGCTGCGGTGAACAGCACGTCGGTAGAGGAGTTCAGCGCGGTTTCGCAGGAGTCCTGCAGCACGCCGATGATAAAGCCGACGGCAACAACCTGCATGGCAATCTCATTCGGGATACCGAACATATTGCACGCCAGCGGGATCAACAGCAGTGAACCGCCCGCCACGCCGGATGCACCACAGGCACACAGCGACGCCACCACACTCAACAGCAATGCAGTTGGCAGATCCACCGGAATACCCAGAGTATGGACCGCCGCCAGCGTCAGGACGGTGATGGTGATGGCCGCACCCGCCATGTTCACGGTGGCGCCCAGTGGGATTGATACGGAATAGGTATCGCGATCCAGGTTCAGTTTCTCCGCCAGCGCCATGTTCACCGGAATGTTCGCTGCCGAACTACGGGTGAAGAAAGCGTAGACGCCGCTTTCACGCAGACAGGTCAGTACCAGCGGATACGGGTTGCGGCGGATCTGCCAGAACACCAGCAGTGGGTTGATCACCAGTGCCACCAGCAGCATACAGCCAACCAGAACGACCAGCAGCTGCGCGTAGCCCCACAGCGCGTCAAAGCCGGTGGTTGCCAGCGTGGAGGAGACCAGACCGAAGATCCCGATTGGCGCAAAACGAATCACCAGTTTCACCATGAAGGTCACGGCGTTGGACATATCGTTGACCAGATTTTTGGTGGTGTCATTACCGTGACGCAGCGCAAAGCCCAGACCAATCGCCCAGACCAGGATACCGATGTAGTTTCCGCTCATCAGCGCCGTGACTGGGTTAGAAACCATGCTCATCAGCAGACCGCGCAGCACTTCCACAATCCCGGATGGCGGTGTGATATCGCCCGCAGCGCTGGTCAGATGCAGCGTGGAAGGGAAGAGGAAGCTAAACACAACGGCAGTTAATGCAGCAGAGAAGGTTCCCAGAAGATACAGGAACAGAATAGGGCGAATGTTGGTTTTTTGTCCGTGCTGGTGGTTAGCAATCGATGCCATGACCAGCATCAGTACCAGTACTGGTGCGACGGCTTTCAGTGCGCCAACGAAAAGGGTACCGAGCAGTCCCGTGGCTTCTGCAGCAGGTTTTGACACCATCGCCAGCAGAATACCCAGTACCAACCCGACCAAAATTTGTTTAACGAGGCTGCCCTGCGCCAGGCGCGCGAACAGACCGCTTGATTGTGTGCTCATACGTTATTCCTGAGTGAAATTGCGTTCCATCCTGGATGTGCTCTAAGTCACATTTATGTCCGGATGTAAGTATTTGTTTGCCTGGTTGAGTATCAGGGAAAGCAGCGAAAGGCGGAAGCGTAAAATGCTGGATTTTACGTGTTGCATCATATTTTTTAACTACTGCGTTACAAAAGTGTGTTCACCCTCTCCCTGTAGGAGAGGGCATCAGTCCGCACTGAACGTTTTACTCCACCTGCTGCTTCTTATCGTGCTGGCGGTTAACCCAGGTATTGATAATCAGCGTTACGATCAGAATGCCAAACACTACGCCGAGCGAAATGGCGATCGGGATATGGTAGAAATCGACAATCAGCATCTTGATACCGATAAATACCAGGATCACCGACAGGCCGTACTTCAGCATTGAGAAGCGCTCCGCCGCGCCCGCCAGCAGGAAGTACATGGCACGCAGGCCAAGAATGGCGAACAGGTTAGAGGTCAGAACGATGAACGGGTCAGTGGTCACGGCGAAGATAGCCGGGATACTGTCTACCGCGAAAATCACGTCACTCAGCTCCACCAGAATCAGCACCAGCAGCAGCGGGGTGGCAAACAGCAGACCGTTCTTACGTACGAAGAAATGCTCGCTCTCGATCTTGTCGGTCATGCGCAGATGGCCACGGATCCACTTCACCAGCGGGCGATCGCCAATCGCTGAGCCATCTTCTTTTGCCAACGCCATTTTGACCCCGGTGAACAGCAGGAACGCACCGAAGACATACAGCAGCCATTCAAACTGAGTAATCAGCCAGCTACCGGCGAAAATCATGATAGTACGCAGAATGATTGCGCCCAGCACGCCATAGACCAGCACGCGGCGCTGCAGGGCAGCAGGCACGGCAAAGTAGCTGAACAGCATCAGCCAGACGAAGACGTTATCAACCGCCAGGGCTTTTTCAATCAGATAACCGGTGAGGAAGGCGAGCGCTTGAGGATCGGCCACCGCGCGGCCTTCAGTCGAGGCCAGATACCACCAGAAGGCAGCACAGAAGAGCAGGGAGAGGGTAACCCACACCAGCGACCAGACGGCGGCCTGCTTCATGGTCATGCCGTGCGCGCCGCGCCGTCCCTGCAAAAAGAGGTCGATCGCCAGCATGATGAGCACGACAACCGCGAATCCGCCCCACAACATTGGAGTGCCGACAGAATGCATACTATTTTCCTTACACATAAAAAAACAAAAACGGCTATGGTCAGAAGACGATAGCCGTTAGCTTTTTATGCATAGACCTCGCCTTCCGGCAAGGTCTCACTTACAACCACGAGGGTTGCCCGGCGACCGGATGCGGTATTGCACGCATCGTAATGACGATCCACCGGCAAGGAAGTTACTCCCCTTTGCGGGTAACAAAATATGTCAGACCATCGGTTTCGTCAATGGTTGACAGGATTTTATTACACAGCTTTACGCGATAGCTTCTGCGCTCACGTCATCTGCCGGGAAGACTACGCCAGTCTGACGGCGGATCTCCGTTTGCAGTTTCGCCGTGGTGCGACTGACCGCGAGTCCTGGGTGGTTCACTTCGTTGTCTTCGACCAGACGGGCAAAGACCTCTGCCTCATAGAGCATAGTGTTAATATGCTGAGGCTGCGTCAGCTCTTGTGCTTTCCCGCCGCGTGGGACAAAGCTCAGCTTCTGACACTCAGAAATCTTTTCGATAACCAGCGATCCCGCTTCACCCTGAATTTCACTTGGCAGCACAGAATCACTCACTTTTGAATGTTGCAGCGTGACGCTGAAATCACCGTAATCCAGCATCACCACGCCGTGCGCATCTACGCCGCTTTCCAGCAGGCTGGCTTGTGCACTGACGCTGTGTGGCTCACCCCATAGTGCCACGGCGGAAGCCAGGCAGTAGAAACCGATATCCATGATCGAGCCGTTAGAGAAGGCCGGGTTAAAGGTATTCGGGTTCTCGCCGTCGAGGTAACGCTGATAGCGCGATGAGTACTGGCAGTAGTTAATAAAGGCTTTACGCACTTTGCCAATTTTCGGCAGGGACTGCTGTAGCAGCAGGAAGTTCGGCAGGCTGGCGGTTTTGAACGCTTCGAACAACACCACCTGATTTTCGCGGGCAAGCGCAATGGCGGCTTCCACTTCCTGAATATTCGAGGCCAGCGGCTTCTCGCAAATCACATGCTTTTTATTTCTGAGGAACAGCCTGGTTTGCGGGAAGTGCAGGGAGTTCGGGCTGGCAATATAAACCGCGTCAATGGCGTCACTTTTCGCCATCTCGTCGAGCGAGGTGAACAGATGTTCGACCAGGTAATCGTTCGCGAAGGTCTGAGCCTGCTCAAGACTGCGGGAATAGACTGCGGTGAGTTTATATTTGCCGGTTTCGTGGGCGGCGTCGACGAACTGGCGTGTGATCCAGTTCGTTCCAATGACTGCGAAACGTATCATAAACGTTTACGTACTCCGTAGCTGGGAACCTTTAGCCACTGTAGCACGTCATCATGACAATTCGCGTGCGCTACTGCGCATTACCCTTTAACGATAAATGCGTAAGCCACAAACGGGTATCAAACTCCAGCTGATGGTACTGCGGCTCCATATGACAGCACAGGGAGTAAAACGCTTTGTCGTGCTCTTTCTCTTTCAGATGCGCCAGTTCGTGCACCACGATCATCCGCAGGAACGCTTCTGG
Source organism: Pantoea sp. LS15 (assembly GCF_012241585.1). Lineage (NCBI taxonomy): Bacteria > Pseudomonadati > Pseudomonadota > Gammaproteobacteria > Enterobacterales > Erwiniaceae > Pantoea > Pantoea sp. LS15. Next base: position 69,613 of record NZ_JAAVXA010000007.1, on the reverse strand, counting down.
TGCGTTACGAAATACGGTCGCAACCCGGATCTCCGCTTTGGCTTTCAGCTTGCCACCCTGCACGCGGGAGATGGCGGTATGCAGGCCGAGGGCGTTTTTCAGCACGTGGATCTTGTTGTCGTACATTACCTTGTTGATCGGCGGCGCGCTCTTCAGATACCGGCTTTTCAGATCCTGCGTATACTGCCAGAGGGCTTTGTCGGTCGTGAAATCGTGGGTCCCGGGGTAGCGTTTTTCCAGCACCGCGCCGAGCTTCTGCTCGGCAATCAGGCTGCGAACCTGAGAAAGTAAATGCTCCGGGTAGCCCTGGAGATAAGTAAGTTGGTTCATCAACGCCCCAAATCGACAATAAAACGGTATACTCACGCACCCTTTTCAGGGATACGCCAAATTTTACCATTCAGGAGGGCCGATGAGCCACTTAGACAACGGTTTCCGTTCACTCAACCTTAAACGTTTCCCGGAAACGGACGACGTTAACCCACTTCAGGCGTGGGAAGCGGCAGATGAATATCTGCTGCAGCAGTTGGATGATACTGAAATCAGCGGCCCGGTTTTGATCCTGAATGATGCGTTTGGCGCGCTGGGCTGTGCGCTGGCGGAACATACGCCATACAGCATTGGCGACTCCTATTTAAGCGAGCTGGCGACGCGTGAGAACCTGCGTCATAACGATATCGAAGAATCCAGCGTGAAGTTTCTCGACAGCACGGCGGAGTACCCGCAGGCGCCTGGCGTGGTGCTGATTAAAGTACCCAAAACCATGGCGTTGCTTGAGCAACAACTGCGTGCGCTGCGTAAAGTCGTCACCCCTGAAACCCGCATCATTGCAGGGGCCAAAGCGCGTGATATTCACACCTCGACGCTGGAGCTGTTTGAGAAAGTGCTCGGCCCAACTACCACCACGCTGGCGTGGAAAAAAGCGCGTCTGATCAACTGTACCTTCAGTGCACCGGAACTGGCTGATGCGCCAGAGACGTTGAGCTGGAAGCTGGAAGGAACCGACTGGACTATCCACAATCACGCGAACGTCTTCTCCCGCACCGGTCTGGATATCGGGGCACGTTTCTTTATCGAACATCTGCCGGAAAATCTGGAAGGCGAAATTGTAGACCTGGGCTGCGGTAACGGCGTAATTGGCCTGACGCTGCTGGCGAAAAACCCGCAAGCCAGCGTGGTGTTCAGCGATGAATCGCCAATGGCGGTGGCTTCCAGCCGGCTGAACGTGGAAACCAACATGCCAGAGGCGCTTGATCGCTGCGAGTTTATGATCAACAACGCGCTGTCGGGTGTGGAGCCTTTCCGCTTCAATGCCGTTCTGTGTAACCCGCCGTTCCACCAGAAGCACGCCCTGACGGATAACGTCGCCTGGGAGATGTTCCACCACGCGCGCCGTTGCCTGAAAATTAACGGTGAGCTGTACATCGTAGCGAACCGCCATCTGGACTACTTCCACAAGCTGAAGAAGATTTTCGGTAACTGCACCACGATTGCCACCAACAACAAATTCGTGGTGCTGAAATCCGTGAAGCTGGGTCGTCGTCGCTAAATCTTCAGTGCCAGCTGGGTGCCCTGCGCAATTGCGCGCCGTGCATCCAGCTCCATCGCCACATCACATCCGCCAATCAAATGCACTGTTTTGCCCGTTTCACGCAGCGGATCGGCCAGATCGCGCTTCGGTTCCTGTCCGGCACATAAAATCACATGATCAACCTGCAGCAGCTGCGGTTCACCGCCGATCAGCACGTGCAGCCCCTCATCGTCGATCTTCTGATAACTGACTGCCGGGATCATCTTCACACCGCGAGAGAGCAGGGTGGCGCGATGGATCCAGCCAGTGGTTTTGCCCAGCCCTTCGCCTGGTTTGCTGGCTTTACGCTGCAACATCACGATCTGACGCGGGCTTTTGGGAAGTTGCTGCCCTTCAGGGCGTAACCCACCGGACTGATTCAGGCTGGTGTCGATGCCCCATTCCACGCAAAACTCGGCAATATTCTGGCTGGTTGCTTCTCCCGGCTGACTTAAATACATCGCGGTATCAAAACCGATCCCGCCGCAGCCGATAATCGCCACCTTTTCGCCGACCGGTACTTTGTCACGCAATACATCCAGGTAGCTCAACACTTTCGGATGATCGACGCCCTCGATCGCGGGTGTGCGCGGGGCGATCCCGCTCGCCAGGATCACTTCGTCAAAATCCACCAGATCGTCTGCTTTCACAAAGTGGTTAAGACGCAGATCGACCCCATTGAGTTCGATCATCCGGCGGTAGTAGCGCAGGGTTTCATAGAACTCCTCTTTGCCCGGGATCTGTTTGGCAATATTAAACTGGCCGCCGATCTCCGTTGCGGCATCGAACAGCGTCACGCTGTGTCCCCGTGAGGCGGCATTCACCGCGAATGACAGCCCTGCCGGACCCGCGCCGACCACGGCGAGGCGTTTTTGGTTGAGCGCCGGTACGACGGGCATTTTGGTTTCGTGGCAGGCGCGCGGGTTGACGAGACAAGAGGTGACTTTGCCGACGAAGATCTGATCCAGACACGCCTGATTACAGCCGATGCAAGTGTTGATCTCATCCGCGCGGCCGCTTTGCGCTTTGGACAGCAGTTCGGCATCGGCCAGGAACGGACGTGCCATCGACACCATATCGGCATCGCCGCGTGAAATAACATCGTCCGCCACCTGCGGATCGTTAATACGGTTGGTGGTCACCAGCGGAATAGAGACTTTACCTTTCAGCTTCCGCGTCACCCAGCTGAACGCCGCGCGCGGCACCGGTGTGGCGATGGTCGGAATGCGCGCTTCGTGCCAGCCGATGCCGGTATTGATGATGGTTGCACCTGCGGCTTCAATTGCCTGTGCCAGTTGCACGGTTTCGTCTAATGTTCCACCTCCCTCCACCAGATCGAGCATCGACAGGCGGAAGACGATAATAAAATCAGCACCCGCACGTTCACGCACGGCGCGTACCACTTCTACCGCAAAGCGCATGCGGCGGGCATAATCACCACCCCATTCGTCGTCGCGATGGTTAGTGCGGGCGGCGAGGAATTCGTTAATCAGGTAGCCTTCTGAACCCATCACCTCGACGCCATCGTAGCCCGCTTCACGTGCCAGCGCGGCGCAGCGGGCAAAGTCATCAATCAGCGCCAGGATCTCGTCGTGGTTGAGAGCATGCGGTTTGAAGCGGTTAATGGGAGCCTGAATTGCCGAGGGGGCGACCAGATTTGGTTGATAGCTGTAGCGGCCGGTATGCAGGATTTGCAGGGCGATTTTCCCGCCTTCATTGTGTACCGCATCGGTCACGATGCGGTGGTGAGGCAGTTGTGACACGTCATTCAACACCGCGCCGCCCTCCATGCCGACACCGGAAGGTGCAGGCGCGACGCCACCGGTGACAATCAGCGCCACCCCGTGCCGGGCACGCTCGGCATAGAAGGCCGCGAGACGTTCAGCCCCGTCCGGATGCTCCTCCAGACCGGTGTGCATAGAGCCCATTAATACGCGGTTTTTGAGCGTTGTGAACCCCAGATCAAGGGGGGCGAATAGCGACGGGTAGCGGCTCATAGTGTCTTCCAGTGTAAAATTATTGTTATGTGGTCGGATGAGTTACTAATTTAGCCAGCGTCAGCAGAAAGGTAAAAGCGGGATCAAATGATTGTGATAGAACTCAAAGAACTTCCCCGGTGGCGCTGCGCTTACCGGGGCTACAAAACTTAATCTCCCTCTCCCTCAGAGGGAGCGCACCAGCCCCGGAGCCTGCCACATCGATGTCGTCAGCCCGCTGTCCACCAGCCCAAGCTGGTCGGCATACACCGCCTGCCACTTCTGCATCATGCCGTCGTACAAGTCGCGGTGTTCTGGATTCGGCGTAAACTCCCGGCTCCACTTCACCAGCCGCTCGCCCGTTGAGGCCATATCTGCAAACAGTCCCGCCCCCGTTCCGGCTGCAATCGCACAGCCCAGTGCCGTGGCCTCTTTCACTTCCGGAACACGTACCGGCAGCCCGGTGACGTCGCTTAAAATCTGGCTCCACAAGGCGCCTTTCGCTCCCCCACCGGCGAAGACGAGGCTCTCAAACGTCACGCCGGAAAAACGCGAAATCTGTGCCAGATTGCAGGCCGAAACTATCGCAGCGTTCTCTTCCAGTGCACGGAACAGCGTCGCTTTGTTGCACTTTTCCGGGTCGATGGAGAGGTTAATAAACGATGGTGCAGCGTGATACCACTGCTTAAAATGCATGGCATCGGAGAAGATCGGCATCACCCCATGTGAGCCCGCAGGCACGCGGCTGGCCATCTCTTCCAGCAGGGTGTAGGTATCCATGCCCATCCGCTCAGCAATCAGCTTTTCCTCTGCGCAGAAGGCATCACGGAACCAGCGCATCGTCAGCCCGGTGAAGAAGCTGATTGACTCCGCCTGAACCATACCAGCAATAACATGTGGGTTTACGCGGATGTTCATCTCGGGATCGGTTCGTACCTGCGGCAGGTTGACCACCTGTTGCCAGAAAGTTCCGCCTAACACTGCCGTTTGCCCGGCGCGCACCACACCCAGCCCCAGACACCCAAGCTGCACGTCACCGCCACCCATTACCACCGGCGTCCCTTCACGCAGACCGCTCTGCTGCGCAGCGGCTTTGGTGATCGCGCCCAGTACGGTGCCGGTTTCTTTTACCGGGGAGAGGATATCGGCGCGCAGCCCGGCCATGTCCAGCAGTGCGGGTCGCCAGTCGCGGGAGAAGAGATCCAACATGCCGGTGGTGCCGGCGTTAGACGGGTCGACCGCCAGCTCGCCGGAGAGTTTCGCCGCCAGCCAGTCGCTGATCATGGTGATGGTCGCCGCTTTGCGGTAGATATCCGGACGATGGTGCGCCAGCCAAAGCAGGCGCGGCATGGCACTCAGGGCCAGGGTCTGTCCGGAGACGTCATACACTTCGGATTCAAAACGGTTGTCGTGGATCTCTTTGAGTTCAGCCACCTCGCGACTGGCGCGGGCGTCGACATTGGCGCAGGCCCAGATGGCTTCACCGTTGCGGTCATACAGCACAATTCCCTCGCGCATTGAGCAACAGGCAACGGACTGAATATCCGCCGCGCTCAGTCGCGCACGTTCCAGCGCCTGGTGAATGCACTGACAAGTGAGCTGCCAGTTGGTGTCGAGGTCAAATTCCATCGAGCCCGGCACGTTCTCCACGCTCAGGTGTTTCCACTCGGCCTGGCCGACTGCAATCTGGTTGCCCTGCAAATCAAAAATAACGGCGCGAACGCTGCCTGTCCCTGCATCTAACGCTAAAAGGTAACTCATGAGCTTGCCTCGTGTCAGGCGCAGGGCTGCTCTTATCCGGCCAGAGCCAGCACCGCGCGGGCTGTCGTCTCTTCCGTCACCAGGCCATTGATACGGCGACCTTTCAGTGCGGCATAAATCGCATCGGCTTTCTCTTCACCTCCGGCCACGCCAACGATGGTGGGCAACTGCGCCAGTTCATCGAGCGTGACGCCCAGTAATTCTTTATGGATCTCCAGCTCCTCGACGCATTCCCCTTCGGCATTCAGGAAGTACCCAAGAATGTCTCCCACCGCCCCTTTACGGGCATACATCAGCTGTTCACCTTCACTGATATAGCCGGAGCGCAAGATCGTCGCGTCGCGGCGCTGGTTCACGGAACCAATCCCCACCACTGCGACATCGGCCGCCTTCGCGGCGAGGATCACGTCCCGCACGCTGGTTTCGCGTTTTAAGATCCCGGCTACTTCGGCAGACGAAACGCGAAGCGGGGCAGGGATCATACTGACGCTACAGGCCGCATCGAGCTGGCCGATGCCGGTCATATACGGTCCTACACCGCCGGAGAGCGTCACCAGACGGATCTGCTGTGAGCTGATAAAACCGCTTAAGTGCTGCAGGCTGCTCATGGTGGTTTCACCAAATCCCACCGCTAAAAGCTGTCCGGGTTCCAGCACGCCCATCAGAGACTGTGCGGCACCAATGCCCAGTCGGACGTTCATTGGCGGAGTATTCAGGGCGGGCATCACGCGCACCAGCTTGAGCCCAAAACGCTGCTGTAATTCGGTTTCCAGTGCCAGACAGCCCTCATAACGAGAGTTGATCTGCACGCGGATCACTCCGGACTGGCGGCCTTTTTCCAGCAGGCGCGAGATCTTCAGACGCGGCAATCCGAGCCGTTCGCCAATATCGTTCTGGGTCAAACCATCGTGGTAGTAACACCACGCCACGCGAGCCACCAGCTCCTCTTCCGCCAGTGCCAGCCCGGCAAACCGACCTTCTTCCGCAGTGCGTTTATCGCTCATAATTGAACTCTTATAAAAATTTAGATCATATGTTCGTGATGACGCGGGTGGAAAGTGTGAGCCGCGCGGCAAAACGGATCTTTTAGTTTGTTTCTGGTTTATCTGGATCTTAATCAATAAAACTGTGATCCCTGCACGGTTGTAAATATAGTTCACCGTCTACGCTTTTGAACATTATTAAATCTAAAAATCATTTGTTCAATAGCGGGGCGATGATGACCTTACTTCTCGAAGCGCGTGATATCTGCAAGCAATTCTCCGGCGTGCCGGTCTTAAAAGGCATTGATTTCACGCTGTTTGCGGGTCAGGTGCATGCGCTGATGGGCGGTAATGGCGCGGGGAAATCGACGCTGATGAAGATCATTGCCGGGGTGGAGACGCCGGACAGCGGTGAACTTTCGGTATCCGGACAGTCATTTGCGCGGCTTACCCCGGCACAGGCACACAAGCTCGGCATTTATCTGGTGCCGCAGGAACCATTACTGTTTCCCAACCTGACGGTGCGGGAAAACATCCTTTTTCGTCTGCCGCATGAACGCGATCTGGATAAACGCCTGGCGGAGAAACTTCACCAGTTGCAGTGCCAGCTTAATCTGGATGCCACTGCCAGCACCCTGGAAGTGGCGGATCAACAGATGGTGGAGATCCTCCGCGGGCTGATGCGCAACGCGACGATCCTGATCCTCGACGAACCTACGGCGTCACTCACACCGGGGGAAACCGAACGGCTGTTCCGCCAGATCCGCGCCCTGCAGGATCTCGGCGTTGGCATTGTCTTTATCTCGCATAAATTGCCGGAAATCCGCACGCTTTCGAGCCACGTCTCGGTCATGCGCGACGGCGCGGTGGTACTGAGCGGCGAAACCGCGCAGTTTGACGATAGCGCCCTGATCGCCGCCATGACGCCGGTGAGCCGGGAAAAAGGCTTAAGCGATGCACAAAAATTGTGGCTGGCCCTACCGGGTAACCGCCGCACCCAGCCGCAGGATTTCCCGGTGTTGCGCGTGGAAGAGCTCACCGGGGAAGGTTTTATCGATCTGAGTCTGGAGATTTACGCGGGTGAGATCGTCGGTCTTGCCGGGCTAGTGGGATCCGGACGCACCGAGCTAGCCGAAACCCTCTACGGTTTGCGCCCTGTGCGCGGCGGCCGCGTCTGGCTCGAAAATCAGGAGATCACCGACGATCCGGTATTTTCACGGCTCGATAAAGGCCTGGTTTATCTGCCGGAAGATCGGCAGGTTTCCGGCTTATTTCTGGATGCGCCTGTCCGCTGGAACACCGTAGCGCTGAATGAACCTTCCCTCTGGCAGCAGCGCAAGCGGGAATCTGCGGTGGTGGAGCGTTACCACCGGGCGCTGGGGATCAAGCTTAACCATGCGGAGCAAACCGTGCGCACACTCTCCGGTGGCAACCAGCAGAAGGTGCTGCTGGCGCGCTGTCTGGAGGCCAATCCGTTACTGCTGATTGTTGATGAACCGACGCGCGGTGTGGACGTCTCGTCGCGCGCCGATATCTATCAACTGCTCAAAAGCGTGGCGGCACAGAACGTGGCGGTGCTGATGATCTCAAGCGATCTCGATGAGTTTCCCGGGCTTGCTGACCGGGTGCTGGTGATGCACCAGGGCGTACTCAGCGGCGAATTGCCGCGCCACGCCGTCAGCCTCGACAGAATGATGGCGCTGGCGTTTGGAGGGCAATCATGAAGATCTTACTGAAAAACCGTGAACTGAGCGCCTTTCTGGCGATCCTCGCCCTGTTTGCTGTGCTGGTGGCGCTCAATCCTGCGTATTTCAGCTTGCAGACGCTGGGGATGATCTTCGCCAGCTCGCAAATTCTGATCCTGCTGGCACTCGGTGCCGCGCTGGTGATGCTGACCCGCAATATTGATGTCTCTGTGGGCTCGACTGTCGGGCTGTCTGCCATTGCCGTTGGCGTGGCACTGAACAGCGGCTACAGCCTGTCGGTATCCATGCTTTTTGCGTTATCGGTTGGGGCGCTGGCGGGGGCATTCAACGGTTTTCTGGTTGTGGGCCTGCGCATCCCGGCGATTGTCGCCACGCTTGGTACGCTGGGGCTGTATCGCGGGGCGATGCTGCTCTGGACGGGCGGGAAGTGGATTGAAGGGCTGCCGCCGCAGCTGAAATCTCTCTCTGAACCTGTCGCCTTCGGCCTATCACCGCTCGGTATGGTGGTGCTGTTGTTCGCGGCGGCAGGGGCGTGGACGCTGTCGCGCACCGCCTTTGGTCGTGATTTTTATGCCGTAGGCGATAACCTGGCAGCCGCGCGCCAGCTGGGTGTGGCGGTGAATCGCACGCGGATGATCGCCTTCACGCTGAACGGCATGCTGGCAGCCTGTGCCGGGATTGTCTTTGCCGCGCAGATCGGTTTTGTGCCAAACCAGACCGGAAGCGGGCTGGAGATGAAAGCTATCGCCGCCTGCGTGCTCGGCGGTATTTCGCTTTTGGGTGGCACGGGCACGCTAATTGGCGCGTTACTCGGCGCTTTCTTCCTGACGCAAATCGACACTGTGCTGGTGTTGTTTAAGCTCCCGGCCTGGTGGAACGACTTTATTGCCTGGCTGGTGTTACTTGGCGTGCTGGTGCTCGACGGACGTCTGCGCCAGGCGCTGGCGCGTCATCAGCGGGCGCTGAAGTACAGCCGTTTCCAGCCGGGAAACAAAGGGGGAAAGCACGTCACCCCGTTTCCGAAACGCAAAAAAGAGGTGGCGTAAATGAAGCTTAACTGGGAAAGCACGCTGCTGATTTTACTGGTGCTGGAGATCCTGCTCTTTGGTGCCATCAACCCCCGGATGCTGGATATCAATATGTTGCTGTTCAGCACCAGCGATTTCATCTGCATTGGTATTGTGGCACTGCCGCTGACGCTGGTGATTATCAGTGGCGGGATCGACATCTCCCTCGGATCGACCATTGGCCTGTGCGCCATCGCGCTGGGAGTGATGATGCAGTCGGGGTGGCCTATGGCGGTGGCAATTCCGCTGACCTTACTGCTCGGCCTGCTGTGCGGTTTATTCAATGCCGCGCTTATCCACTACACCGGCATTAGCCCACTGGTGATCACCCTCGGCACGCTCTACCTCTACGGCGGCGGGGCGCTGCTGCTCTCCGGTATGGCGGGGGCGACGGGCTATGAGGGCATTGGTGGCTTCCCGGACAGCTTTACCGCGTTCGCTAACCTCACGCTTCTCGGCTTGCCGGTTCCGCTGGTGCTGTTCGCGGTGATCACTGTTTTCTTCTGGCTGATTACCCATCGCGGACGCTTTGGCCGTCATCTGTTTCTGATTGGGCAAAACCCACGCGCAGCACGCTATGCGGCGCTGTCGGTCAACGGCATGCCGTACGCGCTGTATGGCCTGGTCGGTGTGGCCTCGGCGATTGCCGCACTGGTGATGGTCTCCTATTTCGGTTCCGCGCGCTCGGATTTAGGGCGCGATTTACTGATGCCTGCGCTGACCGCCGCTGTACTTGGCGGGGCCAATATCTACGGCGGTTCAGGTTCGGTGATCGGTACAGCACTGGCGGCACTGCTGGTGGGGTATCTGCAACAGGGTTTACAGATGGTCGGCATCCCCAACCAGGTGTCGAGCGCGCTGTCAGGGGCGCTGTTGGTTGTGGTGGTGATGGGACGTTCGTTGAGTCTGCACCGTGAATGGGTGCGATCTCTCTTCACAAAACTACCCGGAGCGTAAGATGAAAACAAAACTGATAGTCCTGGCGATGGCCCTTAGCATCGCATCAGCGCAGGCGGCGGACCGCATTGCCTTTATCCCGAAACTGGTGGGCGTGGGTTTCTTTACCAGCGGCGGCAACGGTGCAAAAGAGGCGGGAAAAGATCTGGGTGTGGACGTCACCTACGATGGCCCGACCGAGCCAAGCGTCTCTGGCCAGGTGCAGCTCATCAATAACTTCGTTAACCAGGGCTATAACGCGATTATCGTCTCCGCCGTGTCACCGGATGGCCTCTGTCCGGCGCTGAAGCGCGCGATGCAGCGCGGCGTAAAAGTCCTGACCTGGGACTCCGACACCAAACCGGAGTGTCGCAGCATTTACATCAATCAGGGAACGCCGGAACAGCTTGGTGGCCTGCTGGTGGAGATGGCATCGAAGCAAGTGACGAAACCGAATGCCAAAGTGGCGTTCTTCTACTCCAGTCCCACCGTCACTGACCAGAACCAGTGGGTGAAAGAGGCGAAAGCCAAAATCGAGAAAGATCATCCTCAGTGGCAGATCGTCACCACGCAGTTTGGCTATAACGATGCCACCAAATCCCTGCAAACCGCAGAGGGGATCTTAAAAGCGTATCCGGATCTGGATGCGATCATCGCCCCGGATGCCAACGCGTTGCCTGCGGCAGCGCAGGCGGCGGAAAACCTCAAGCGGGAAGGGGTGGTGATTGTTGGTTTTAGTACGCCGAACGTGATGCGTCCGTACGTTGAGCGCGGCACGGTGAAAGCCTTCGGTCTGTGGGATGTCGTGCAACAAGGAAAAATTGCGGTCAATGTCGCCGATCGTTTACTGAAAAAAGGCGATCTTAACGTTGGCGACAGCGTGGATGTAAAAAATATCGGGGCGCTGAAGGTCGAGCCAAACAGCGTGCAGGGCTACCAGTATGAAGCGAAGGGCAACGGCATTGTGCTGCTGCCGGAGCGTGTGGTGTTCACCAAAGAGAACATCAATAAATATGATTTCTGACGGGGGAGCAAATGGCTGATTTAGACGACATCAAAGACGGTAAAGATTTTGGCATTGGCACACCACAGCAGAACGTGCCGTTCACCCTGAAAGGCTGCGGTTCGCTGGACTGGGGCATGCAGTCCAGGCTGGCGCGCATCTTCAACCCGAAAAGTAACCGCACGGTGATGCTGGCTTTTGATCACGGCTATTTCCAGGGGCCGACCACCGGTCTTGAGCGTATCGATCTTTCGATTGCCCCGCTGTTTGGTGAAACCGACGTGCTGATGTGCACCCGCGGTATCTTGCGGAGCACCGTACCTGCCGCGACGAACAAACCGGTGGTGCTGCGCGCCTCCGGCGGTAACTCGATTCTGGGTGAGCTCTCCAACGAGTGCGTGGCGGTAGCGATGGAAGATGCGCTGCGCCTGAACGTCTGCGCGGTGGCGGCGCAGGTGTACATCGGCAGCGAGTTCGAGCATCAGTCGATCAACAACATCATCAAGCTGGTCGATGCGGGTGCGCGCTACGGCATGCCGACGCTAGCAGTGACGGGTGTCGGCAAGGAGATGGCACGCGACGCGCGTTATTTCTCGCTCGCCAGCCGTATTGCCGCCGAAATGGGGGCACAGTTCGTCAAAACCTATTATGTGGATGAAGGCTTTGAAAAAGTGACCGCCAGCTGTCCGGTGCCAATTGTCATCGCCGGAGGCAAAAAGCTGCCAGAGCATGAGGCGCTGGAGATGTGCTGGCGGGCTATAGACCAGGGCGCATCCGGCGTGGATATGGGGCGCAATATCTTCCAGTCCAGCGCGCCGCTGGCGATGCTGAAAGCGGTGAAGAAAGTGGTTCATGAGAACATGAGCGCGCGGGACGCGTTCCAGTTCTGGCAGGAAGAGAAACAGGGAGAAGCGAAATGAACGTGACGTTAGTGGAGATCAACATCAAGCCTGAACGGGTGGATGAGTTTCTGGAGGTATTTCGCGCCAACCACGAAGGGGCGATCCTGGAGCCGGGAAACCTGCGTTTTGACGTGTTGCAGGATCCAAGGGTGAAAACCCGGTTCTTTATCTACGAAGCCTATAAAGACGAAGAGGCAGTGCTGGCGCACAAGCAAACGCCGCATTATCTGGCGTGCGTGGATAAGCTTGAGGAGTTGATGTCAGAGCCGCGCAAAAAACGCAGTTTTGTGGGGTTGTTGCCGGAGTAAAAAAGGCAGGAAGGGCAGGCCGGGTAAGCGCTAGCGCCACCCGGCGTTTTCAGGCAAGTTCTAGATCCGCAAGTATCCCGGCTAGCGCTTCGCGCGGCTCACCCTGAATCGCCTGAAGCGGGAACGGTAGCGCAGGCGCTTTTACTTTCCCCATCATCTCGGCCGCTGCCGCGACCACCCGCAAACTGCCGTAACGGCGAAACAGTGCCCAAAGTGGCTCCAGCCGCTCGGATTGCGCTGTCTCCTTTGTTCGCGCAATCGTCAGCGCCACCTGTGGGAACAACCCACCGATGACCGAATACCAGACGTCATACCCGGCCTGCAGGGCGGATGCTGCCCGCCAGTCGCCGGCGATGCCCAGCGTGACGGTATCAGGAAGACGAGCGCGTACCTGCGACAGGTCCTCTGGCACGCGGCCAAGCTTAATGGACCCTATATTCGGCAGGGCCACAGTGGCAAATAACAATTCATCGCTAAACGCAAAGCCGGTCGTGGCGGGATTATCGTATATGCACAGCGGTACGGAGAGCCGGCGAGTCACCGTTTCATAGAGATTAAACACTTCATCTTCCGTTAATCGCTGGTACGACACGGGGGCCATCAGCACGCCGGATACACCTGCCGTTTGCGCGTCGTCAGCCAGACGCAGAATATCATCCAGCCGTAGTGCGCCGATGCTGACGATGACCGGAATGTCATCAGCATGCTCCACCGCGCAGCGTGTGATCCGGCCGCGCTCTTCTACAGTCAGATAGGCATAACTTCCCGTTGAGCCAAGAATGCCCAGTGAATCTACGCCGGCGTCGACCACCGGGCGCAGAAGATTGATGAATGACTGCTCGTCAAACATCCCATTTTTCAGGGGGGTTAACGAAAAAGCGCTTAATCCGTGAAACATCGTGTTGTCCTCTTACAGCGTCAGCAGTTGAACCTGAGCCGTGGCTCCCGGCATCAGCCGCTGCAGGTTGTTGACCAGCACCTCTCCTGCCTCTTCCAGTGCCGCAACCGGCATCGACGGCAGGCTTTCAAGAATAAACCACATGGATTGCGCCTGACTGTCCAGACGGGTACGCACTCCCTGTCGCCAGTTCCAGCGGCGGCAGGTGACGCCGAGATCGTCGCGCCAGATGATTTCACCAGCATCCGGATATTCCACCACCGGCTGGCCCTCTTTCAGGGTATCGAAGGGTTCATGACCTTCGGCGAGGGTCAGACGTGGTGCGCCGGTATAGGCCGCGAGATTTTCCCCACCCACCGGAATGGCATAGCGAATGCTCACCGCGTTATAGATATCCACAACAGGATCCAACGACGGCAGCGAACCGTCTTTCAGTACCCGCTTGCGAAGGGCAGAGGCCGAGCAGGGTGTGCGTTTCGGTTTCGCGCCGAACGCTTTAAACACCTCATCCCAGTCCGAAAGGTGTGCATCTGCCCACGGCGCATCATCATTCAACATCTGCTGGCAGGCCTGTGCCAGCGTGGTGGTTGCAACCTCCAGGTGGGTAATCGGCGCAGCTTCAACCAGAATACTCAGCGCCCGAAAGCCTGGGGCAATTCCGGCCAGTCGCGAATCTATTGACGGCTTCACGAGAGACATAAATAATCCTGTATTGACTGTTTTATACCATGGTAGTGACCAATGACTGATAAAGTCAATATAATGACTGATTCGGGGGCTGATATTGCCCAGGTAAGCCTGGCTGTGGCGAACCGTATCCGCAACTGGCGCAAAGAGAAAAAGCTGTCGCTGGATGAGCTGTCCCGCCGTGCCAGCGTCAGCAAAGGGATGCTGGTGGAGATTGAGAAAGGGGCCGCCAACCCCAGCATTGCCATTCTGTGCAAGCTGGCCGCCGCGCTGGGCATCTCGGTGGCGGATATCGTTAACGTCTCCAGCGAACCGTTAGTGCACGTTATTGAAGAAGCAGCGATCCCGGTGCTGTGGCAAGGCGCTCGGGGCGGTTTTGCCAGATTACTGGCCGGTACCGCGGGCCCGGACATGATAGAACTCTGGCAGTGGGAAATGCACCCGGGGGAGCGTTTTACCTCTCAGGGACACGCGGCAGGGACATTCGAGTTATTGCACGTGGATGAGGGGGTATTAACCCTGACGGTAGACGAGACGGTGACGCAGGTAAACCAGGGCGCATCGGCGGTGGCGAAAACGGAAGCAGCGCACGGCTATGCAAACGAAGGCGATACCGTGCTCCGCTTCACCATGACGGTGGCGGAGTTTCACCGATAAAAAGCAGCCGGGTAAGCGCTAGCGCCACCCGGCTTTGATTACGCCTCTTCCACGCTCACCCGCAGCGCTGCCAGCGCTTTACGCGCCGCTTTCAGCACCTGCTCACACTGCTCAATGGTCAGCGTCAACGGTGGTTCAACACGGATGGTTTTCGAGTTGTTGAGCGTCCCGGCCACCAGTACCCGCTGGCGGAACATCTCGCTTGCGAAGCTATAACCGATTTCGTTATCAACAAACTCAATTGCCATCAGCATCCCTTTGCCGCGTGCGTCCTGAACCAGATCCGGGTATTCCCGTCCTAACTGGCGGAAGCCGTCCAGCAGCATGTCACCTTTCTGCTCCGCCTGAGCAGGCAGGTTTTGATCCAGCAGCACGTTGATGGTCGCCAGCGCCGCTGCACAGGCCAGCGGATTACCGCCAAAGGTTGTGGTGTGCAGGAAGGGGTTATCGAATAGCACCGAGAACACCTCTTCGGTGGCAACCGTCGCACCAATCGGCATCACGCCGCCACCGAGCGCTTTCGCCAGACACAGAATGTCCGGCTGAACGTTCTCATGCTCGCAGGCAAACATCTTGCCGGTACGCCCCATCCCGGTCTGGACTTCATCGAGGATCAGTAGTGCGCCAAACTCATCGCACAACTGACGCACGGCAGGCAGATAACCCTGCGGAGGGAGGATCACGCCGCCTTCACCCTGAATCGGCTCCAGGATCACCGCTGCCACGTCATCGCCGGTTTTACGGCATTCGCTCAGCACGGTGCGCATAGCGTTAATGTCACCAAACGGCACGTGGCGGAAGCCCGGCAGCAGTGGCATAAACGGTTTACGGAAGGTGGATTTCGCGGTAGCAGACAGTGCGCCCAGAGATTTACCGTGGAACGCGCCGCTGGTGGCGATAAAGGTAAATTTCCCGCGCGGAGACTGGTACGCTTTGGCAAGTTTAATCGCCGCTTCGACCGATTCCGTGCCGCTGTTGCTAAAGAAGCTGTATTTCAGTTTGCCGGGCGTTAAGGCTGCCAGCGTTTTCGCGAGCATGGCGCGAAGCGGGTCGAGCAGTTCCTGGCTATGGAGAGGTTGTTTCGCAAGTTGATTCTGTACGGCGGAAACCACAACTGGATTACGGTGCCCCACGTTGAAAATTCCAAAACCCCCCAGGCAATCGATAAACTCCTGTCCCTGGGTGTCGACAAGCGTGTTCAGACTCCCCGCTTGCCACTCTACGGCTCCGTAATCCCCGCCGGCGGTAACAGATTTGCGATACTCCAAAAAACCTGGATTGACGTGCTCTTTAAAGTAATCGATGACCTCTCGGTTAAGTTGTTTCATCTCCTCATGATCAAGCGTTCGCTTCTCAATGAGATTCAATGCGTGCGCGGTACAGGCAAGAGCCGAGGCGCTGGAAGGTAACCTGTTCAAAATGTGCTCCCGGGGATCGCGTATCACATGATACTGCGTTAAGTATTGCAGGGATTACGCCACTTCAGTTGACTTAACGAAAATCGGGATAAACACCAGGTTAAAATTATGTTGCACAATATTTAATCATGCCGATGCAACCGAAACGGGATTTCGCTATCCAGGGCTGCGAGCTTAAAAAGAGGCGGAAAAAGGCAATTGCACTAAAGTGGGGCATCCGCTGCTACTTAAGTGGGCGTTAACACGTCATGCTTTACAGGTAATTTCTTTGCGAAAGTATTTGAAATCAACGAATTATAAAATCTCACAAAAAGTGCGGTTTAAGTGAAATCTGCGATCTCTATCAAGTTTAACAACTAAAGATAAATTGTTTACCGCCGAAAAAACATAAATCCACAAAATTAACATTCAAATAACCTGCAAGGGATGCTCACGATGTCTTCTCCTATCTATGTCAGCCAGAATGAATATCCTCTGGATGATGACACCACTTTAATGTCTACCACAGACATCCATAGCTACATTACACACGCTAACGACACGTTTGTGCAGGTGAGCGGCTATGAGCTCGACGCGCTGACAGGCCAGCCGCACAACATGGTGCGCCACCCGGATATGCCAAAGGCGGCATTTGCCGATATGTGGTACACCCTGCAACAGGGCGAGCCGTGGAGCGGGATTGTCAAAAACCGACGTAAAAACGGCGACCACTACTGGGTTCGCGCTAACGCAGTGCCGATGGTGCGTCACGGGCAGGTGACGGGCTATATGTCCATCCGCACCAGAGCCACGGAACAAGAGATTGCCACCGTGGAGCCTCTCTACCGGGCGCTGAATGACGGAAGCTGTAAGAAACGTATTCATAAAGGGCTGGTAGTACGTAAAGGCTGGTTGGGGAAACTCCCGGCAATGCCGCTGCGCTGGCGCGTTCGCAGCGTGATGGCGGTGCTTTTGGCTGTGCTCGCGGCCACGCTGGTCACGACTTCCGCAGGCTGGGTACCGCTCGCAGCGGCTGCGGTGGTGATGCTGCTGGGAACACTGATGTTTGAGCAGCAGATTGTCCGTCCGGTAGAGAATGTGGCACGTCAGGCGTTGAAAGTTGCGACAGGTGAGCGCAACAGCGTGCAGCACCTGAACCGCAGCGACGAACTGGGGCTGACCTTGCGTGCGGTAGGACAACTGGGGCTGATGTGCCGCTGGTTAATCAATGATGTATCAAGCCAGGTGGTGAGCGTACGCGATGGTAGCGACAAGCTTGCGCAGGGTAATGAAGATTTGAACGATCGCACGCGCCAGACTGTAGCGAATGTGCAGCAGACCGTCGCGACAATGAACCAGATGGCTGCTTCTGTTCAGAGTAATTCTGAAACCGCCGCAGAAGTGGACAAACTCTCCGTGGCCGCAAGCAGTGCGGCAACGAAGGGGGGGAATGCGATGCAGACCGTGGTGAAAACCATGGATGATATCGCCGACAGCACGCAGCGCATTGGTTCGATTACCTCTTTGATTAATGACATCGCTTTCCAGACTAATATTCTGGCGCTCAACGCGGCAGTTGAAGCAGCAAGAGCGGGTGAACAGGGCAAAGGTTTTGCTGTGGTCGCGGGCGAAGTTCGTCATCTCGCCAGCCGCAGCGCCAGTGCGGCTAATGATATTCGTAAGCTCATTGATGCCAGCGCCAACAAGGTGCAGTCCGGCTCGGAACAGGTCCACGCCGCAGGTCGTACAATGGATGACATCGTTGAGCAGGTGAAAAACGTGACCCAGCTTATCGCCCAGATTAGCCACGCGACCTCCGAGCAGGCAACCGGACTGTCAGAGTTAACCCGTGCCGTGGCAGAACTCGACAGCATCACGCAGAAAAACGCCGACCTGGTCGAGGAGAGTGCGCACATTTCCGCCATGGTGAAACACCGCGCCGGACGTCTTAAGGATGCGGTGACGGTTCTCCATTGAGTGAGTCATGTTCCAGAAAAGCCGTTTATTCCTTACGGGGTAAACGGCTTTATTATTTGAGGTTGTAATTATTGATGTGTTTTATTGTTAATTTAATATTAAATAACTAAAAAAATTACCTCAGCTATTTATTCCTGCCTAAGTCAATTTTCCACGATGCTATTTTGAAAAAGCCTCATCCGATGGTTGAGTAACGATCAATGGGGCAATATTAATAGTCTCTACCTATCCATTGTGATGGTTATTAAATAAAAAAACGATCAAAGTCATAAAGTTAGGAAATTCGTTACCGATAACAGCGATCGTCTGAGAAATAATCATATCGATGGAGAAAATATGTTCTTACATGACGTAAAGATCGGCACGAAATTATTTCTGGCATTTGGGCTATTAATTGTCCTGATGGTAGTGAGTGCGAGTTTGTCCTTGCTGAGCCTGAACCGGGCCAATAACGGGATGCAATCTATCATTACCAGTGACTATCCTACGACGGTAAAAGCGAACCAGTTAATCGACAACTTCCAGGAATTTATTAGCACTCAGCAGCTCATGTTGCTGGATGATCAGGGAACCTATACGGCGCAATCGCAACAGCGTCTGAAGGAGATCAGTGGGAATATCACCGTGATCCTGGGTGAGCTGAACAACGCGCTGCATGATACAAAATCACAGCAGGCACTGGCGGATATCCGCGGTGTGCGTCAGCAGTATCTGGACTCGCGTTACCGTATTTTAAAGGCAGTGCAGAATAACGATCGCGCGGGTGCTATCAGGGAGATGATGACCACGACCCTTAACCTGCAGCAGGAGTACAAAGCGAAGGTGCAGGCGCTGATTGCCATTCAGAACACTGAAATGCAGGACGCAGGCGCTCAGGTGGAGGGAGATTTCAGAACCAACCGCCTGCTGCTGATCCTTATTACCCTTTTCAGCGTCGCGGCAGGCAGCCTGATTGGCTGGTTTATCGTACGCTCGATTACCCGTCCTCTGGGCCAGGCCGTGACTTTTGCTGAAGCCATCGCCGAGGGTGACCTGACCGGCAGTATCACGCCGCACGGTAAAGACGAAACGGGTCTGCTGCTGCATGCGCTGATGGAGATGAAAACACGTCTGATGGACATTGTGCAGCAGGTGCAGACTGGCTCGGAGAATATCTCCAGCGCTGCCGCGCAGATTGTCGCCGGTAACCAGGATCTTGCCGCGCGCACGGAAGAGCAGGCAAGTTCTGTTGAACAGACCGCCGCCTCCATGGAGCAGATTACCGCTACGGTGAAAAACACCGCCTCGCATACCGGTGAGGCGACCACCCTCTCAGCAGATGCCGCCACGGTGGTTAAAAACAACGGTGAGATGATGAAGCAGGTGACCAGTAAAATGCGCCTGATTAACGAGACCTCGAACCGGATGTCCGACATTATCGACCTGATCGATGCCATTGCTTTCCAGACCAACATCCTGGCGTTGAACGCGGCAGTGGAAGCGGCACGTGCGGGTGAACATGGCCGTGGCTTTGCGGTTGTGGCGGGTGAAGTGCGTCAGCTTGCTCAGAAAAGTGCATCATCTGCCAGTGAAATCCGTGAGCTGATTGAGAGCTCCACCAGCCAGACCCAGGACGGGATGAACCTGGTCGAAAAAGCGAGTGGGCTGATCAACGGGATGGTCGGTAACGTGGAAGAGATGGATGTTATTCTGCGTGAGATCCGCCAGGCCAGCCACGAACAGACGGAGGGCATCTCGCAGATCAACAGCGCGATTGGCCTGATTGATGCCACCACCCAGCAAAACTCTGCGCTGGTGGAGGAGTCTGTCGCGGCGGCGGCATCCCTTAACGAACAGGCGATGCACCTGAAAGAGCTGGTACGCGTCTTCCGCGTGAGCGAGTACGCACCGGCTTAATCCAGCTGGGAGATCTCCAGCGCTGCGCGGTCGATTACGCCGATGATCTGCTTAAGCTGCGCATCGCTGAGCTCTCCCTGATTGACCTTCAGGTCTAATACCGCTTTGAAGTTATCCAGCGCCCGCTTCATCTGCGGGTTTTTTCGCAACTGGAAACCGACGGAACGCGCTTTTATACGCGCCTGTATCTGCGCCAGCTGTTCCTGATTTTCATCCAGCCACTGCTGACCCGCCACGGTAATCGTAATGCTCTTACGACCGTTTTCTTCTTCCGTAATGGTGATAAAGGCCTGATCCTGTAGATAATCCAGAGTCGGGTAGATTACGCCCGGGCTTGGGGTGTAATTCCCCTGAGTCATGTTTTCGATCTCTTTGATCAACTCGTAGCCGTGGCTCGCATTGCGCGTCAGGATATCCAGAATCACCAGACGCAGATCGCCGTGGCCAAAAAAGCGCGGTCGACGTCCGCCGCCATCGTGTTCGTGTCTCATACTGTGCCCTTCGTTTTGATATATCTAAACTATATCTAAGATATATTCTGATGCAATCTAAAAGATCTTGCATTCTTGCTGATTAGCAATCATTATCATTTAAAATTGATTTAGATATATCGTATTCACCTGAGAAGGGTCTAAAAATGACATCTACCCGTTATCCACAACGTGTTCGTAATGACCTGCGTTTTCGCGAGCTGACGGTGCTCCGCGCTGAGCGCGTAAGCGCGGGTTTCCAGCGCATTGTTTTAGGCGGCGAGGCGCTGGAGGGCTTTAGCTCCCGTGGTTTTGATGACCACAGCAAAGTCTTTTTCCCGGCTCCAGGGACGACGTTTGTGCCTCCGGTAGTCACCGATGACGGCATTGACTGGGGTGACGGTGTGCGTCCACAGACGCGCGACTATACGCCACTGTACGATGCGGTAAATCATGAGCTGGTGCTCGATTTCTTCGTTCATGACGGCGGTATTGCCAGCCACTGGGCGGTCGAGGCGAAGGCGGGTGATAAACTGACGATCGGCGGTCCACGCGGTTCGCTGGTGGTACCGGAAGATTACGCCTGGCAGTTGTATGTCTGCGATGAGTCCGGTATGCCCGCGCTGCGCCGTCGTTTAGAAGGCATCGCAAAACTGCCTGTTCGCCCGGAAGTTCATGTAGTGGTGACGGTTGGGGATGAATCGTATAAGGATTATCTGGCACACCTGAGCACGTTTAACATCACCTGGATTGTTGGTCATAGCGAGCAGGCGGTGGCGGACCATCTGGCGACGTTAACCGTCCCGGCGGAAGATTACTTTATCTGGCTGACCGGTGAAGGGAAGGTGGTCAAAAGCCTGAGCCGCCAGTTTGAAACCGAAACGATTGATCCGCAGCTGGTGCGTGCCAGCGCTTACTGGCACGCCAAATAATCAGGCTGCGGAATCCAGTTGCGCTTCGCTCACCTGATGTTCGAGCGAGGCGCGAACCTCGTGCAGCGCTTTCTCCTGCTGAGCGAAGTAGGCTTCCATATTGCTCAGCGACGACACCAGAAGCCAGGACTCCTCTTTCTCCAGCTCGGCCAGCTCGTTCACTAAAATGTCGATTTGCTCGCGGACCTGCGCCATTTTTTTGCGGATACGTTCCAGATCGTTCAGCCTGTCGCTGGCCATCAGAGGCTCGAAGCCTTGCTGCAGGCGCGCCACCAGAGAGCGTATGGCTTTGACGTCGCCACGCTGTTTGGCTTGGTTGAGCTGCACCATCATCGCGTTGGCTTCTTCTTTCAGGTCGTCGGCCACCAGATCCGGGTGGCAAAGCTTGCTCGCCTGGCGCCAGAGGCGCTTCAGCTCGTTCTGATCTTCTTCCGAGAGATCCTTACCTTTACGCAGACGCACTTCGGCATCGTGGTGCTGTTCGCGGTATTTCTCGTACTCTTCGTTGGCTTCATCGCGCGCCTGACGCGCAGGCTCCTCTTCGCGTGTTAAGCCGCTCTCCAGCTCCAGCGCTTCGGCCAACAGGTTGGCAATCAGATTACTTTGCTGCTGCAAATGTTTGCGCGCTTCAGCGGCTTGTACGGAATCGGCAGGCAGTTCGCGCCAGCGTTGGGTAAGGGTTGCCAGCACCTCCACTGCCTGCGCCATATATTGCTGGCAGCGACGGTAATCTTCTTCACGACGACGCGCTTCCGCCTGCTGACGACGCAGGTTCAGCTCCGCCAGCGTTTTGCGCAGGGCGAGGATCTGCTGCATCAGCGGGCCGAGGCGGGAGAAATAAAGATCGTTGAACTCATCCAACTGCTGCACCCGTGCATTGCGGCGGTCTATCAGATCGCGCAGACGTTCTTCCAGCGCCTTCAGCTCCAGCTTGCTTGCTGCCACCTGCGGATCGCGCCACTGGGTGA
Organism: Pantoea sp. LS15; assembly: GCF_012241585.1. NCBI lineage: Bacteria > Pseudomonadati > Pseudomonadota > Gammaproteobacteria > Enterobacterales > Erwiniaceae > Pantoea > Pantoea sp. LS15. Next base: position 47,519 of record NZ_JAAVXA010000007.1, on the reverse strand, counting down.
TTGCGCGTTGGCTCTGCAGCCAGGCGGTAATGGCCGCAATGGCCGCGGTGTAGTTCTTTTGCTCAAGCGCCACGACGATTGCCTGTAGCTCATCGTCAAACGCTTCATTTTTCAGCCGGGTCAGTTGGCTCTGAATGATGTCGTCATCTTCCAGTTCAATGGCATTTTTAATGATTTCTAGCCGTTTGATCGGTGTGCTCATGATGCCTTTCGCTTTGGCGCTTAAGTATTTGAGTTAAGGGTAGTTGTTGTAAAAGCTACAGGAAATAATACACACGGATGATGATCGGCGCGATGGGGGATTTCTTTAGATTTGCAGTTTGTGAAGGTGAGGGGAAGTGAGACGCTTCGCGCGGTCCGTTGAAAGTCAAACATCTTAATTCATTGAAATTACTACGCATTGTTAAAAAACGAGACCAGTCCCTACGTAAAATTACCAGGTAAAACCCGTAATCACCCGAATAGTTTGCCCGTGAAGGGCCATTTACCATCCCTCTCACTGACTGTTTTTCCTGACATCGGCGGACGACTGTTCGACGTGCGGAATATTTTTTCAACGGAGTAAAGATGAATATGAAATCTATTTTAGCCGCCCTGCCGATCGCGATGATTCCGGCCACAGTTCTGGCAGCAAATACCGAAGAAGGGTATTACGGGTCCGCAAAATACCTGCAGATTGAACAGCGTGCGAAGGAGATGGATACCAGTGCACGTCCTGGAGTAGGGCAGTTTGTGGGCGGTAAAGAGAAAGAGCACTTCGGCGGCGCGGCGATTGCTGCGGGCTATCAGTTTGGTGATGGCTGGCGTACCGAGGGCGAATATACGTTCAGACAAAAGGCCGAATACACCAGCGGCTCCAGTACCTTTGCCAACAGCTATAACCACCTGAAAACCGAAACCGAGCGCCTGATGGTCAATGTTTATCGTGATTATGAGCTGGGGTATGGTGTTTCCCTGTACGCTACGGCAGGTTTGGGCGTAAGCAAGATTAAAGCCAACGGCTGGCAGGGTAACTCGAGCCGCGAATATGCCTCTACCACGCAAAACAACCTGACCTATGCCTTAGGGGCTGGCGTGAGCTATACGCCGCTTGAACGCCTGTATGTCGACCTGGGCTACCGTTATATTGATATGGGTAAGATCGAAAGTGGGTATAACAACTTCACTAACGCGCGTGGTTTAAAAGACGAGCAGATGAAAGCGCACATCGTCTCTAATGAATTTACCCTTGGCATGCGTTATGTCTTTTAACCTGTTGTGACTGTCACTGCTTTAATACAGGGCCAACACCGTGGGAATGCGGGGTTGGCTTTTTTGTGGTTTGTTGACACCGCAGCGTTCGATCACTGATTTTGTAGTTCCTGCAATGCTGCTTGCGCTGCATTTTCAATCTTTTTGCAGAATGGTTGATTATTTTCTGGGCAAAGTTCCCTGGCGTTATTCATCACTTTCTGCAGGTCACGATCATTCGTAGTTGTATTTATGTGATTTAAAATCCATGTATTAAAGGCGTTATCTGTATCTGAGATAAGTATGAGTTGAGGAGTTGAATTCCATTTATTGGCTAACAACTCAACAACGGTAGCTGATACCTCTTCTGCGATGTATCCATCATCGCACTGGCTGTAATTCTTGTAAAAAGAATAGACGCCTTGCCAACCCTGAATGGCAGAGGCTGTGTTATCTGCCTTGTCCATTTCTTTAACAGAAGTACAGTCATTGGCACAAGCACCGTTCGATATCACTAACATAATACAAAGCACTTGCATTATTTTCATATTAAGTTCATTCCTGGAGGTATGTAGATACTTTCAAATTTCTGTGTCGCACTCATAGCTGAACAAGCGCTGTTATTTGCAACGGTGATAGTTGAAAGGGGGGATTTGGCCATGTGCTCTTTTATTTTTTTCATCGCGTCATCAGTGGTCCGGATGCATCCCATGGTTGGATGTTCCGGCCCCGGTTTATAACGACTGTGCGCCTGACCTGAATGAACGCCTACGCCCGGATGTCCAGGATAGCTAAATCGAATGATTCCATAAGTCCCATACGACCCATCTTCACTATCGCCTGGGTGTAAGTGTGGCTTTGATTTATCCTGTATCTGATAGGTGCCGTTACTGACGTGTTTGAATGTGGCTCTGCGATCGACATTATTATAAGCGGTCCATGTATCGACAACAGAGCCATCATTACTTAGCAATGAAAGCGTATGGGTGCAACCATCAAAAGTTAGTCTGGCCATAAATACCTCCGTTAGGCTGTAGCTCTTTCATTCCATGAATCAGAATGAATGAGATTGCCATCGACAAATCTCCAGGTAATTTTCTCGTAGCGGAGTTCAACGATTTCCATATGGTTAAGATGCTGAGTGTGCGGATCTTTACAGTTTGCCATTACCGGTGTAACCGAAACTACTTTGACATTTTCCAAATACATATTGAAATATTCCTCTTCCTGACCCGCATAGTTTATACGGTACCATTTCAGTTCCGCTGATTTAAGAAGCTGCCCAGTCGATACGGCTTTGTACAGATAGGTCGAGGCGCTATCAAACTCTTTCCCGATAGTGAAGGCACCGTGTACACGTGTTCCTGTTTGTTTTCCCGTATTGCCGTCCACGGGGATATGCAGACCATGGGAAAAGGTGATCACCTCAATACTACCTTCGCGATTCTGTACGTCAGATGACCCTTTGATTGGTGCGCCGCCATCGTCTTTGAGAAATAAATGAGCTGGAATTGGCATTGGTTGGTTTCCAAATGGTTGGTAAATTATTTATACGTTACATTATTATCTCTTTTCAAATTGTAACCTTTTTCTTTTTTTAGGATACGGTAATTAATTTATAATATGAGGAGTGTTTTTTTATTATCAAGGTGAATGTGTGATGCTCTATGTTAATATTTTATGGGAACATGTGATACTAATATATTTCGCGTCAGCAGCAGATATGTTAACCCGGCCATTAGGCCGGGGTGTTATTGAAAGCGCTATTTATCTCGTTTGATAATTGGCACATCGCCTAAATCATTCAACGCACCTGGAAAGGTCTTTAACCATTTCACGACTTTCTGTTTGTGAATATTCACCACACTCATACCTTCAAGGTATCCCCATAATTCGCGTGTATGTTGGGGTGTGATGATGCTAACCGTTTGAGGCTTTATCCCGTTCTTGCCTGACCTCATTAATTACATCGAGCATATTGCTTAAGCATTCTCTTGCTAGTGGACCCGCTTTCTCTAGTGCGGGTTTGGCCCTGGCAAAATAGGTTTCGATCTCCGTATTAGTGCCGTGCATCATCACTGGTATGCTACATATCAAAGTGGTTCCAAACCGTTGCTGTAAAGGGTCTGGATTAAACTCAAATTGATTGGTGACATTCAGCACTAATTCGGGTTCTCAGATAAGCGCTATGCTGATAGCGGTCGCCAACTGTTCAGCGCGCTCGTCATCCAGATTATCACCGGTGCTTTTAATTTTCGCTGGTAATGCCTGAATAGCTGCCAGGTCGACGCTGGACACCAGCTTAATGTAGGTTATCCAGTCACTATCTGATGCTATACAGGAAGCCGAAAGAATGGAGGCAATTAGAGAAAGCGCGTACTTTTTCAACGGACTACCTCAGCGCACGATCTGACGAAAGAATTATTTTAGATCGGATGTGAGGCCCCATGATTATGCAACCCTCTGATGCAAAACCAGGAACGGCTGGTACCTTTTTCTCTCCATGGATGCGAAACAGTGATCGCCCATAGCTTTCACCAGAGGTTTGTTTGAGGTTAATTGTCATTGGTCCCCTTGAGGATGTATGACCTCCTATACGATACGTTCCGCGTGGTAATGGCCCCATCCCTTTTACGTGCTGACGGTCTGGGTTATTTTTGTTTGTCAGATTTCCGGAATATCCTGTGCCAATAAGTTTACCCTTATGCCAGAGTTCGCCGGTACTTTGGTAGTAGGTCCATGCCATGAGTTATTTCCCTTATGCAGCGCTGCGTTCTTTCCAGCTATCGGAATGGACAATGTTACCGTCCAGATATTTCCATGTTATTTTTTCATATGTCATTTCTATGGCTTCCATATGGTCATAATGTGAGAAGTGTTGATCTCTCACATCTTCCATATAAGGCACAACGCAGGTAATACGTGCATTTTCCATAAAAATATTAAAATACTCTTCTTCCTGCCCTGCATGGTTGATTCGATAAAATTTTAATTCAGCAGATTCAAGAACTCTTCCCGTACTAACGAGTTGATAAAGATAAGGACTTGAAACATCTTGCGCTTTTGTGAAAAGAAAGGGGGAATGTTGGTGAGTGGTAGTTATTTTTCCAGAGTAATCATCTGTAGGGATCTCCACGCCGTGTGACAGACCGGTTATTTCAATGCTACCTTCGCTGATTTTTCTGTTTGTAATATTTTATGTCTCTATCGTTACATATATTCATACATCAAATGAAGTAATAAAAACATAATTTAAAAACATATATTTTTTATGAGTGTCATAAGCCTGATTAAAAGCGTTACGATATTGCAATGTTTTTGTAGATGTTGCTTTTTTGATGTGAGCAATAGGGAAAAACATCGTTTACTGATAAGAAAAGAGAAGCGAATGATACGGATGTATGATTCGCTTCTCTGTATCGGTTTATTTTGCGGCAGATCCATGGCCAGGAGGGGGAATAAACCGCTTTTAGCTAACTTCGCTGTAGATCCCCACCACGCGACCCACCGTTTTTATCTCATCGATACCGCATTCAAACGGAACCTTACCACCCGCCACGTGGAGCTTTTTACCCGGCAGCAGCGTTAAGTCGCGGATGCTGGTGCTACCTTCAATCTCAACCAGCCACAGACCGTCGGTTAACGACGCCTCTTTTTCGATAAAGTGCAGCTTTCCGTCCGCCCGGACGGCGATGCCGCGCACAAGCGGTTTGCTAAAAACAGCAGAGTCGATACTCAAAATAGTATTTTCTTCCAGTCTTCCGTCACTAAGGGTGAACGAGGAAACCGAAACGGGATCCCCTGGTGTGGGGTTTCCTTCAAACTGCGCACCTTGTCCGGTCATTAGCCAGCGAAGGTTGGCACCGGTGTCCAGTGCGCATTGAACCGCAAAGTCGTAAGAGATGGTACCGCGCGCGTAGCGGTTCTGAAGCGAGCTGGCGGCGATATTAAAGTGCCGGGCCAGCTGGATTTTCTGCGTGAAACCATATACCTGACAGATTCTATCGAGTAACTCTTCATTATTCACTTGAGAATCTAAGATCAAAATATATTCCTTTGGGTGTTTACTAATACTCATTTGGGTATTAATATCATTGCAAATTCGAGCAATCAGCGGCAGACGTTGGCAAACAGAGGCTAATGATTGCAGACAGTATCAAAATGGGAATCATGCAGCATGGCTTCTGAAATCGCAATCCTCAAACGGCGGAAAAAACCGTGCTGTGCCCGTTATCAGTGCATTAGCGTGCGTGAATTTACGCGAGGGGAGATATGGCGATAGAAGCTGCCCGTGCAAGGGTTCCACTTAGCGTGGGGGCTCGTCTTAGCGGGCTTAACCACGTTGCTGAACTGCGCGCCCGATACGGGAGCGATAGCGGAAAAGAGCTGGCGCGGTTTATAGCGGAGCTGCGCGATAAGCGCGATCCCTGTTTTGATGAGAACTGCAGGGCGCTGGCCGCCATCTTTTTCCTGGCGAGATTGCCCGTCGCCCGTCATGAGTGCGATATCAGTGAGCTGACGATCGAAGAGAAAAGGGCGCTGATTACCGCCATGAACCATTTTCGTGCTGTTGTGAGTTTATTTCCTGAACGGCTGACCATGCCGATGTAACCCAACCAAAAAACTAATGGCGTAAACCCGCCGGGCACTCTATTGCCTGAAATTAAGGAGAACGCATGATGCGAAACAGTGAAAACCGCCCTTATCCGACCGGAAGTGAAGAACTGAAACGTCTGCTGGCGGAAGCAAAAACAGAGGAACGATGCGCGCGAGCCCTTGCGGTCTCCCTGCGCCTGGAGGCGCTGGCGAGCCATATCTACAAAACCGGCATGAGCGGAGAAGATGTTGCCGAACTGCTGTACCACGAAGCGGCCCGCTACGAGCGTGAATCACAGGAGCTGCACTAATGGCCGATTTTATCGATCTTGCGCAGGCGCGCGAGCAGGAAGACAGAGAGCGGTACATTACCCACGCCCGCAGACGCCCCGCATCGCCTTCGCGTTTCCTCTGCGAGGACTGTGCGGCTCCAATACCGGAGGCGCGCCGAATGGCGGTGCCCGGTGTGGCCTTGTGCGTAACCTGCCAGGAGATCGCGGAGATGAAAAATAAACACGTCCGGGGAGGATAAGTTGGCTACGTCATTTGCTTATCCGTGGAACGCCCCACGGTCGGCCATTGCCAGCCCTTATCTCACCCATGTCCAACAGCAGCGCCGCGATCGCCTTTTCGCGGCGCTGCAGCAGGCAAGAATTGGTCTCTCACAGCAACCTGACTGCGTGCGCTTCGAGGTCTGGCGCACGGTTGACGCCCTCGAACAGCATCGGGGGAGCCCGCAAGCCAATACCTTTTTGATCCGTTTCTGCAAAAGGATGTTACCCCGCCTGCGGCGGGTCTCTGAACGCTATGCCTGTACAGGCCTGAACGACGAGGTCTCCAGGGCCGTATTTGACGGTCACTTCGACACTCAGTTTTTGCAATACCTCGCCTCCCGGATGGTCGAACTGGTTGCCCGCTATAACCGCCTTCCGGATATGTCCCGCGCGGATATCGACCTGCTGGCCGCAGACATCTCCAGCTTTATTCGCGGCGAGCTGGCGAATATTAAGGATGCTGAGATGAGTGAATACCAGACGCTGTACGTCTGGTATCAGCGAGCCGGACTGATCGCCCGGCAGTTCAACGTATCGCCTCCGCACTGGGAGCGGGTGTCGAAGACGTTTTTCGACAAAGATGATGTTGCTGCGGCGGTGATCCGCATGTTTTCCGAGGCGTGGTGGCGCGGGCGTCTGCGTCGGATCGCGGCTGCCTGGCGCGAGCATTTGCAGATTGCTCTCGGTAACGTCAGCAAAAAGAGAACGGCGTATGCGAGCAAGCGCTGTGTGACCGAGTGGCGCGAGCAGAAGCGCCGCACCCGCGAATTCCTTAAGGGCATGGAACTGGAAGATGAAGAGGGCAACCGCATTAGCCTGATTGAAAAATACGATAGCTCGGTAGCCAACCCGGCGATTCGTCGCTGTGAACTGATGACCCGCATTCGCGGGTTTGAAAATATCTGCGAGGCGCAGGGCTACGTTGGCGAGTTCTATACCTTAACCGCGCCCGCGCAGTATCACGCGACGCTGAAATCGGGCTACCCCAATGCGAAGTGGAACGGAGCCAGTCCGGCGGATACGCAAGGCTACCTGACCCGTCTCTGGGCGCGTATCCGCGCAAAGCTGCACCGGGAGGGGAGCCGTATTTTCGGTATCCGCGTTGCGGAACCTCATCACGACGGTACTCCCCACTGGCACATGCTGATGTTCATGCTGCCTAAAGATGTCGAATGCGTTCGCCGGATTATCGGGGATTACGCGCGGCAGGAGGATGCCGATGAGCTGCAGAGCGAAAGCGCCAGACAGGCTCGCTTTCATGCGGACGCGATCGATCCGCAGAAAGGCAGTGCTACCGGCTATATTGCCAAATACATCTCAAAGAATATCGACGGCTATGCGCTCGATGGCGAGACCGATAACGAAAGCGGCGGGCTGCTGAAAGAGACGGCGTCTGCCGTGTCGGCCTGGGCAGGGCGTTGGCATATTCGCCAGTTTCAGTTCATCGGTGGCGCGCCGGTAACGGTCTACCGCGAGCTGCGACGTCTGACGGATCCCGAGGCCGCACGCGGTCTGAGCGTGGAGTTTACTTCCGTCCATGAGGCTGCCGACGCCGGAGACTGGGCGGGTTACGTCACTGCGCAGGGGGGGCCGTTTGTGCGTCGAGATGATTTACAGGTGCGCACGCTATATGAGCCGAGGGCCGGGTTTAACCAGTACGGGGAGGAAACGCTTCGCATCCGCGGCGTGTACGATTCCGCGGTTGGCGCGGGCAGCCCAATTTTAACCCGACTCACACAGTGGAAAATTGTGCCGAAGCGGGTCGCGGATCTTAAGGACGTGCCTGGTTCCTCTCGGAGTTCTGTCAATAACTGTACGCAGACCGATCTTTCTCAACCCCTCAGCCGACGTGCGAGACGGGCGTTAACCGAACGCATCAAATTCATCCGCCCTGGTGCATCGTCGCCTATTGTCTTCGCGAGCGACCCGCAGAACGGAGTCCCGGAGAAGGTGATTGATGAGGTTCGGCTTGCCACCGGAATAGTCATCAGCCGCGGAGAGGCTCTGCATCTTATGGCGGGTGGCGTTAGCCGCTTTAACGACAAATGGTGCAGAGGTGCAGCTGACGGATCACTATTTCCGGCACCATGCTCTTACCAGCAAAAGGTGCGGAAAATCCTTGAACGTATTGGGTATTTAACGGATCTCTTCGCTCAGAGAACTCGCTAATCTCCATCCATATCATGTACATACCGTGAAGGGTTCTGATTTTTCGCTTCACTCTTTTTATGAATACGTGCTACTGTATGTTTATACAGTATCTCGTGGTGGAGGTTGTGTGGACAGAGAGTTGAACGAGCAGGTCATGATTGAACGAGTCGAGATGATTGCGCGACTGACGACAGAAGGATCGTGTCAGGAAAGAGATCGTGAGATTGCCCTGAATTTGATTGCTGAGATTGCGCGGGGAAATTTAATCAAGAACAACGCGTTTACCGTTGTTTTCTCAGCATCGCCTGTTCCGGAACGCATTAAAAAAGAGGGTAACGTTCGGGTGAACATTACCCTCGATAAAGATCAGCAGATTGACCATGCCGTCGTCGAGGCCTTCCAGTGCGAACTGACCCGCAGAATTCGGACCCTGTTTCCGTCATCCCGGGTGAACGTAAAAATAGGATCGGTGACGGGGGTCGAACTCCAGGGGCTTGAAAGAGAGGCCGATCGCGAGGCGCTGGATACTATTCTTCGGGAAGTCTGGGAAGATGAGAGCTGGCGCTAGCCACGGCTCATTACCCTAACCCACATCCCTCATTCAGATTTTGCGCTTCCGTTGAACCACGCTTCGCTGCTTGCGGACGGTTTGTTGTGTCCGCGATTACCCATCCCTCAGCGATAGCGAAAAGGCCGCCGGCCCGGGAAACTCTACAGTACCTGGAAAACCGGATGTTGGGAGCGTCTGATGAAAATCTATGCAATGCAGGGGGACACGCTTGATGCTGTTTGCTCTCGCTTTTATGGGCGCACGGCTGGCGTCGTTGAAGCCGTTCTGAAGGCCAATTCTGGCCTCGCGGAGTTAGGCGTTATCTTGCCTCACGGCACGCCGGTAGAGATGCCGGAGGTGAATAGCGCCCCCACAAAAGAATCCGTAAACCTATGGGACTGAGCCTGGAGAAAATCACCACGTTTGTCGCCTACTGGCTGGCCGTGGTGCTGGCCTGGTTCGGGGCGATGTCTCCTGAAAAAGTCGCGCTGTACGTGGGGAGTCTTTGCGCCATTTTTACCGCGCTAACGAATTACTGGTTTAAGCGCAAAACCTGGCGCTATCTCCAGTCTCTGGGCCTTGATAAGAAGAGCATTCGTGAACTCAATCATTAAGCGTTGCAGCGTCGCCGGCGTGCTGGCCCTGGCGGTACTGATGCCTGATTTTCGGCTACTGAAAACGTCCCCGGAGGGGTTGGCTTTGATTGCCGATCTCGAAGGATGTCGCCTCTCGCCCTACCGGTGTAGTGCGGGCGTATGGACGTCAGGCATTGGCCACACGGCAAACGTTGTGCCGACACGGGACATTACCGAGCGTGAGGCTGCGGTAAACCTGGTCGCTGATGTGCTCAATGTTGAGCGGCGGCTGGCGGTGTGTGCGCCGGTGGAGATGCCGCCTCGAGTCTATGATGCGCTGGTGAGTTTTACCTTTAATGTCGGCACGGGCGCTGCCTGCCGTTCGACCCTGGTGTCGTTTATTAAGCGTAAACAGTGGTCGCAGGCATGCGGCGAGCTTACCCGCTGGGTGTACGTCAACGGCGTGAAAAATGCCGGTCTGGAAAACCGTCGTGTTCGTGAGAAAGCCTGGTGCATGAAGGGGCTGCAGTGAGGGCCCTCGTGCTGATACTGGCCGGGCTGCTGGCTATCACGCTGTGGCTTCGTCATGACAACCTGAACCTGTCCCGTTCCTTAGCCACAGCTAACCGGGTCGCCAGCGAGCAAAAAACTGCCCTTGCCACGCTTAACCAGCAGTTGTCCCTGTCGCAAGAGATTGCCAGAGCAAATGAAAACGCTCAGGTCAGGCTTCGTGAGGAGCTTGTCAGTGCGGGTGAGGAGAGGGCAAGACGGGAAGCGACTATCGGGAGATTACTCAATGAAAATGAAGCGTTACGCCGCTGGTATACCGCTCAGCTGCCTGATGCTGTCCGCAGGCTGCACACCCGCACCGCCTGCGCCTCTGCAGCCCATTGTTTACAACGCCTGCCCGAAGGTGAGCCGCTGTCCGATGCCGGGAAGCGAGCCCGCCACTAACGGCGATCTCAGCGCCGATATTCGCAGGCTTGAGTATGCCCTTATCGCCTGCGCGCTGCAGGTGGAAACCATTAAAGACTGTCAGGATAAACTCGATGCACAAACTCAAGAGCCTGCGTCAGGCATTAATTGACGCGATCCCCCAACTGAATGCCAACCCCGAGCGCCTGCAAATGTCGGTCGGCAGCGGCAATATAGACGCCCGCCTTGCCTCCTCGCTCTCCTTTGAAAAGCGATATACGCTGAACGCGAAGGTCAGCGGTTTAGCTGGCGACAGCGAGGGTTTTTTCGTCCCGGTGCTGGCCTGGCTGCGGGAAAACCAGCCGGACATTTTTACCCTCGATGACGGACGCAAAAACGGATACACCTTCGCGATCGTCTTAAACGATGACGGTTCGATGGATATCAGCATCAGCATGCAGGTAACTGAGCGCATTCTCGTTTCTCAGGAACAGGGCGCACTGCACGCGACCTATTCCCCCGAACCGCCGCTGCCGGAGCCCGTCACGCGTCCGAAAGAGTTGTACATTAACGGCGAGCTGGTCAGCCGGTGGGAGGACTAACTTCCCCACGCTGAAGGCCGCCAGCCGCCTGCTGTCTGGACCGCTTGTTGTATCATCCCGCAGAAAACCCCGTCTCGTTGCAGCCGTTCGTCCTGAACGGCATTCTCTTCTCATGAATACATTAACTTCCATGAACGGTATCGCTCGCGCGATCCGCAATCTGATTCGTATCGGTGTTGTGACCGACGTTGACCTCAACAGAGGGCTTTGTCGTGTCCAGACCGGCGGGATGAAAACCACCTGGCTGAACTGGCTAACCTGCCGCGCCGGACGTTCGCGCGTGTGGTGGGCCCCTTCCGAGGGAGAGCAGGTGCTGCTGCTGGCCATCGGCGGTGAGCTTGATACTGCCTTCGTGCTGCCCGGCATTTTCTCGGACGACCATCCGGCGCCGTCCGGGTCACCTGATGCGTTCCACGTCTCGTTTCCGGACGGCGCGGTAATTGAGTACGAGCCCGGGCGTGGGGCGCTGACGGTCTCAGGCATTAAAACGGCCGACATTACCGCCTCTGAATCGCTGACCGCCACCGTTCCGGAGGCGCGTGTGACGTCAACGTCCCGCATCACGCTGGATACGCCTGAAGTGGTGTGTACCAACAAATTAATTACTGCCTCTCTTGAAGTGCAGAAGGGCGGTGTGATGGCCGGAAATATCGAGCATTCCGGCGGCAAATTTACCTCCAATGGGGTGCAGGTGGACAACCACGCGCACGGCAGTGTGCAAAGCGGCGGAAGCTGGACTAAGGGGACACAATGACGGTGCGTTACAGGGGAATGAACAGGCAGACCGGGCTTAGCCTTTCAGAGGCTGAACACATCCGGCAAAGCGTGCGCGACATTCTGGTTACGCCGATCGGCTCGCGGGTCATGCGCCGGGAATACGGCTCGCTGCTGGCGGCGATGATCGACAGGCCGCAGAGTCCGGCGCTGCGTCTGCAAATCATGGCCGCATGCTATTCCGCCATCCAGAAATGGGAGCCGCGGATAAGCCTGACGGCCATCACTTTCGAACGTTCGGAGAACGACGGGACGTTGTATGTCGATATCACCGGCACGCAGCCGACCTCCGGACAATCATTTTCTATCACTATTTCACTGAGTTAAACGCTATGGCTATTGTTGATCTGAGCCAGCTCGCCGCGCCTGATGTCGTGGAGGAGGTGGATTATGAAACGCTGTTGGCAGAACGAAAGGCCACCTTTGTCTCGCTCTATCCGGAAGAAGAGCGAGAAGCGATTGCACGGACGCTGACGCTGGAATCCGAGCCGATTGTGAAGCTGCTGCAGGAGAACGCCTATCGGGAAGTTATCTGGCGCCAGCGGGTTAATGAGGCTGCGCGTGCTGTTATGTTGGCCTACGCGGCGGGCAGCGATCTGGATCAGATTGGGGGAAACGCAAATCTGCAGCGTCTGGTGATTACCCCTGCCGATGACAGCACGTTCCCACCCACTCCAGCGGTAATGGAGTCCGATACCGATTTTCGTCTGCGCATTCAGCAGGCGCCGGAAGGGCTTAGCGTGGCTGGTTCAACAGGGGCATATCAGTTCCATGGCCGCAGCGCAGATGGCCGGGTGGCTGACATTTCTGTTATCAGTCCACAGCCGGCGAACGTCACGGTATCCGTGCTCTCCCGGGAGAATAACGGCGTGGCATCTGAGGAACTGCTCGCCGTTGTTCGCAATGCGCTGAATGATGAGGATGTCAGGCCCGTCGCTGACCGCGTGACCGTCCAGTCGGCCAGGATTGTCGACTACAGCATTGCCGCCTCGCTATTTCTTTTCCCCGGTCCTGAAAGTGAACCTGTGCTTAGCGCGGCAAAAGCGCGGCTACAGGCCTATATCACGGCCCAGCATCGGCTTGGACGCGATATCCGCAAGTCTGCCATTTACGCCGCGCTTCACGTGGAAGGGGTGCAGCGGGTTGAACTGACCGTACCCGCGGCAGATATCGTGCTTGATGAAACCCAGGCCTCATGGTGCAGCCACTACAGCGTAACCGTGGGGGGAAACGATGAGTAATACCCGCCTTTTACCGGTTGGCTCATCGGCGCTTGAGGTCGCCGCGGCGCGGGCCTGTGCGGACATCGAAAATACGCCTGTTCCGCTGCGCCATCTCTGGAATGCGGACGCCTGCCCGGCGAATCTGCTGCCCTGGCTGGCGTGGGCGTTTTCGGTTGACCGTTGGGATGAGAACTGGCCGGAGGCCACCAAGCGGGAGGTGATCCGCGCCGCGTGGTTTATTCATGCCCACAAGGGAACGATTGGGGCCGTGCGTCGTGTGGTGGAGCCGCTTGGCTATCTGATCAACGTTACCGAGTGGTGGCAAACCAACGATCCGCCCGGCACCTTCCGCCTTGATATCGGTGTGTTAGACACCGGCATCACCGAGGAAATGTATTACGAAATGGAGAGGCTTATTGCTGATGCAAAGCCTGCAAGCCGCCACCTTATTGGCCTGAATATCATCCAGGACATCCCGGGTTATCTCTATACCGGCGCCCTGAGCTATGACGGCGACATCATTACGGTTTATCCCGGATAAGTGAGAGCACAATGACAGTGAAATATAAAACGGTTATCACCAAAGCCGGTGCCGAAAAACTGGCTGCAGCGACCGTCCCGAACGGGAGGAAAGTTAATTTTACGGTGATGGCGGTGGGTGACGGTGGAGGCTCATTGCCGGTGCCTGATGCCGGACAGACGAAGCTGGTTAATGAAGTCTGGCGCCATGCGCTGAATAAAATCAGCCAGGACAATAAAAAGCTTAACTATGTGATCGCGGAGCTGCTTATTCCTCCCGAAGCGGGAGGTTTCTGGATGCGTGAGATGGGTCTTTACGATGACACCGGCACGTTGATTGCCGTCGGGAACATGGCGGAAAGTTACAAACCATTGCTGGAGGAGGGATCTGGCCGTGCGCAGACTGTGAGAATGGTGATCATGGTCAGTGATATCGCCTCGGTCGAACTCTCGATAGATACGTCTACGGTGATGGCGACCCAGGAGTACGTTGATGAGAAGCTTGAGGAGCATGAGCAGTCTCGTCGCCATCCCGATGCCACGCTAACGGCTAAAGGGTTTACTCAGCTTAGTAGCGCAACTGACAGTTCTTCTGAAGCACTGGCTGCAACGCCGAAAGCGGTTAAGGTTGCTTACGACCTCGCCAGCGGGAAGTATACGGCTCAGGATGCGACTACAGGACAAAAGGGTATTGTCCAGCTCAGTAGCGTGACTGATAGCTCATCTGAGTCTCTCGCGGCGACACCCAGGGCGGTGAAAACAGTTGGCGATGACGTCATTAAACTCAGGAATAACCTGGGTACCGCCGCGACCAAAAACGTACAGGAGGCACCTGACGATATTACTCCTGGTCGGGTGCTAGTTAATGGCGGTGCAGTGGCTATCAGAACCGTATCTGCAAGAGCTGGGACGGGGCTTTCAAATGCCAATTCCCTGCCGCTCAACTCGGTAAGTTTCTGTTATTCAAATGCAACTAATTCGCCGGGTTATGAGGCGACGATTCTCGATGTTGGCGGGCTTGGCGGCTATCGTGTGCAATATGCTGCATCTTATAGTGATGGTGGTAAACGCCTTAAATTCCGTGCTTTTAATGGTGATAATAGTGTATGGGGAGGTTGGCAGGAGATTTATCATACCGGTAATAAACCCAATGCTGTCGATGTTAATGCGGTATCAGCTTTTGGCGGAGATTACAACGGTACCTTCAGATTTGGCAGGGTAGGAACGGTGCCTACTGAAAGAAACTCTTCAGCGCTTATTAGCGCACAGCCAGGAGGACCCGGTGGTATTGTTTCTGGCGCTATATTCGAATGGTACGATAATTCGATGGCTATCGGCCTGACGAGAGGTGGAGGCACAGATGCTACTGGTTTTGCTATATGGCTCAACAATCGTCTTCTGGCAACAGTTGCTCCAGATGGAGCGATTGCGAGTAGTGGAAATATTTATTCAGGGCAGGGCCTATTTGAATCAGGCGGAGCGGTTCGAGTTTATTCATCAAACAACCCACCACCTCAACAAGATCTAAGCCCTTATGCAAGGCAAGACTGGACGTTGCAATACTTTGTCCGGGATGTCGCGATGGGGGCTGAGGGATCATTTACGATTGTAAGAAATGCCTGGCAGCGTGTGCCTCCAGGTTGTGCCATGACAGGCTATAACTTTGAAGGCGATAACCCCGGAGGGGATACTATTTTTTATCGTCCGATTCAAAAATACATGTCCAATATTGGATGGATTACGGTAGGTCATACAGCATGATTACACTTAAGAATTTCGTTCAATATGAACCAGAATATAAAGATTTTTTGTTTAGCGCTATATTCATTCAATCAGAAGAAGGGCTGGACTGGTATTACCATATGTCCCGCTTTCAGGCAGATACCCTGAAAATTTGCTACGACAAGAATAATATTATTCGTTCTTTCAGTAATCAGGTAGACCGTCTCTTTCCTTTGGGGATGTCAGTTTCAGAAGTCGATCAAGCAGAAGTACCTGAAGGTCTGAATATACACGGTGAGTGGGCCTGGAATGGCACTAAAATTATTCCACGCCAGTTGACAAAGGAGGAAGAAAAACAACTGGCGGAAACCACAAAAAGTGAATTGCTTGCCGAAGCTTCAGATACTCTCGCTCCACTCCAGGATGCCTCCGACCTCGGCATCGCAACAGAAGAGGAGGTCGCCAAGCTGTTACTCTGGAAGCGCTATCGGGTGATGCTAAACCGGCTGGATATCAGTACTGCCCCGGATATCGACTGGCCCGAACGCCCTGCCTGACCCCAAACCCTCCATCCGGAGGGTTTTTCGTTTGTTGTGTAATCCTTTCCCCAACCCCAATACGTCGCATCAATTACGCACTCCACAGACAATAGCCTCACCACTAAACGAAGGAGTTAACCGGATGGGCGACTATCACCACGGCGTGGAAGTTATCGAAATCAACGATGGCACCCGCACTATTTCCACCGTCTCGACGGCAATCATCGGCATGGTCTGTACGGCCAGCGATGCTGACGACAAGACATTTCCTTTAAACGAGCCTGTGCTCATTACCAACGTGCAAAACGCGATTGCGAAAGCCGGCAAGGCGGGGACACTGTCCGCTTCTCTGCAGGCGATCGCTGACCAGTGCAAACCGGTTGTCGTTGTTGTTCGCGTGGCTGAAGGCACCGCAGAAACCCCGGAAGAGGCACGCAAACAAACTGTTTCCAACATCATCGGCACCACTGATGAAAACGGGAAATATACCGGCCTGAAGGCGCTTCTCACGGCGAAAACGGTGACCGGCGTTAAGCCACGCATTCTCGGTGTGCCGGGGCTGGATTCTCAGGAAGTAGCGACCGCGCTGGCCGCCATGTGCCAGAGCTTGCGCGCGTTCGGCTATGTCAGCGCATGGGGTTGTAAAACCATTTCTGAGGCGATCGACTACCGCAAAAACTTCAGCCAGCGCGAGCTGATGGTTATCCATCCTGATTTTCTGGCATGGGATACCACCACGAACGCAACGACAACGGCCTGGGCTACCGCCCGTGCACTTGGCCTGCGCGCCAAAATCGACCAGACCATGGGCTGGCATAAAACCCTGTCAAACGTTGGCGTCAACGGCGTCACTGGCGTAAGCGCCTCTGTCTCCTGGGATCTGCAGGAACAGGCCACCGATGCGAACCTGCTTAACCAGGCTGGCGTCACCACGCTGATCCGCAACGACGGCTTCAAATTCTGGGGTAACCGTACCTGCTCAGACGATCCGTTATTTGTCTTTGAAAACTACACCCGTACCGCACAGGTGCTGGCCGATACCATGGCGGAAGCGCATGCGTGGGCGATGGATAAACCCATCACGCCAACGCTTATCCGTGACATCGTTTCCGGTATTAATGCCAAGTTCCGCGAGCTGAAAACCAACGGCTATATCGTCGACGGCTCCTGCTGGTATGACCCTGAATCGAACGACGCATCAACCCTAAAAGCGGGGAAACTGTATATCGATTACGACTACACCCCTGTCCCGCCGCTGGAAAACCTGACCCTGCGCCAGCGCATCACCGATACCTATCTGGCAGACCTGTCAGATTCGGTTAATAGCTAAGGAGCTGAAGCATGGCGTTACCACGCAAACTTAAATACCTGAATATGTTCAACGATGGCCTGAGCTATATGGGCGTTGTTGAGTCTGTCACCCTGCCGAAGCTTACCCGCAAGCTGGAGAAGTATCGCGGCGGCGGCATGCCTGGCTCGGTCTCTATTGACCTCGGCCTGGACGATGATGCTCTGGCACTGGAGTGGACCATTGGCGGTCTGCCGGACGTGGCGCTGTGGGCGCAGTATGCCTCTCCGGGTGCGGACAGCGTGCCTCTGCGCTTTACCGGCTCTTTCCAGCGCGACGACACGGGCGAAATCTCCGCTGTCGAGATCGTTATGCGCGGCCGTCACAAAGAGTTTGATGGCGGTGAAAACAAGCAGGGTGAGAGCGGCACGACCAAGATGTCCACCGAGTGCGCTTACTACCAGCTGACCATTGATGGCAAAGAGATCATCGAAATCGACATCATCAACATGGTGCTGAAAGTCGACGGCGTCGATCGTCTGGCGGAACACCGTAAGGCCATCGGCCTGTAACCCTTTACCCGGCCGGGACTGCCGGCCGGTGAGTTAACTTTCTGAAGAGTAACGAAATGGACAATATCAACGAGACTGCCATGAACGAAAGTGAAAACCCACATATCGTCACGCTTGATAGCCCCGTTCTGCGCGGCGAGCAAAAAATTGAAAAGGTGACCGTCGCAAAACCCAACGCGGGAACGCTGCGAGGGGTATCGCTGGCCTCGCTGGCGCAATCTGACGTCGATGCGTTGATTAAGGTGCTGCCGCGAATGACCTCGCCGGCGCTGACCGAGCATGAGGTTGCGCGCCTGGATGCCTGCGACCTGCTCTCTTTTGCAGGTAAGGTGATTGGTTTTTTGTCACCGGCTTCGGCTCGCTGAAATTTCCCGAAAAACTGTCGGTCGACGATCTGATGGCGGATATCGCGGTGATCTTTCACTGGCCGCCGTCAGAGCTGTACTCCCTGAGCATGACCGAACTCCTCTTATGGCGCGAAAAAGCGCTACAGCGAAGCGGAAACCACCATGAGTAATAATGTCAGTCTTCAGGAGCTGCTTAAGGCAGTTGACCGGGCAACCCGACCGCTTAACGCTCTCCATAACGCCAGCCTCACTCTCGCGAGCGATATCCGTGATTCGCAGACGGCGCTGGGGGCGCTCGATGAGCAGGCGGGGCGTATTGACGGCTTCAGGAAATCAAATGCCCAGCTCACCGTGACGGAGCTGTCGCTTGCGCGAGCGAAACAGCAGGCAGCGGCGCTGGCGGTGCAGTTTAAAAACACGCAAAACCCCACCCAGGCACAGGCTGATGCGCTGACGGCAGCCCGAAAATCGGCGGCCGACCTTAAGCTTGAGTACAACAGCTTACGCTACTCGGTACAGCGTCAGCGCACTGAACTCGCTCAGGCGGGAGTCAACACGCGCACGCTCTCGTCTGATGAGCGTCGTTTACGAACTCACATCAGCGAAAAAACGCAGCAGCTTAACCGACAGCGTGATGCGCTGGCCCGCGTTAATCAGCAGCAGGAGCGGCTGAGTACCGTTCAGAATCGCTATGAGTCAGGCAAACGCGTTGCCGCGCGGGTGCATCAGCTGGCTAATGCGGGCGTGGGCATGGCCAAAGCGGGCTTTGAGCAGACGTCCCGCTTTATGGCTCCCGGCGTCAGTTTTGAAAAACAGATGTCGGCTATTCAGGCAAGTCTTGGTCTGGAGAAGGGGGACGCACGGCTTGAGGCCATTCGCCAGCAGGCGCGGGAGGTCAGTGCCAGGACCGGAGTACCTGCAGATACGGTCCTCCGGGCACAAAGCGAACTGACTCGTTCAGGCTATGACGCCGATGGGCTGCTGGCGGCGACCGCGCCAACGGTCAACCTCAGCCTGGCGGGGAATGTCGACGCGGCAAAAGCGGCCGATATGATCGCCAGCACGCAGGCCGCGTATAGCCTGGCCGATACGGACGCGGGACGCATCGCAGATGTGCTTACGCGCGGTTCTACCTCTTCAAATACCAGCCTCGCTGAGATGGTGGCGGCCGTCACCTCCGCTGCGCCAGCTGCGGATGCCGCCGGTATGGGGCTTGAAGAGACCACCGCGCTGCTTGGCGTTCTGGCGGAAAAAGGAATGAAAGGCGCCGCCGCGGGGGACGCGCTCAGCGCGATGTTGCGCCATGTTCAGACTCCGGATGCCATAAAAGCCGCAGGGGCGCTGGCTTCCGCTGCGGGTGATGGATCGCTTGATGAAAAACGCCAGCAGTTGCAAGGGGCAAAGGGCAGTACCGCGCTCTCGGCTTCCGCGCAGACCGATAATCTTGACGGCGATATCAACCGATTCCAGGCCGCGTGGAACGGGTTGAAGATTGATGTATTTGATAAAGCTGATGGCGCTCTGCGCAACCTGATAACAACCGCAACCGGCTGGCTTGGCACGGCCTCCCTTTGGGTGAATGCCAACCCTGAGCTGACGCAGACCCTCGCCGGCATCGTTGTCGGCGCGCAGGCCTTTGCTGGCGTACTGGGTAGCGTAGGCACGGTTATCGGCCCGGTTCTGACGGGCGTCAATATGGTTGTTACCGCAGCCGGGATGTTGGGAACGGTATTCAGCGTGGTGGGCGGCGCCATCATGACGGTGCTGGGTGCCCTTAGCTGGCCGGTAATTGCCCTTGGCGCGGCGATTGCTGCGGGTGCTTTACTGATTTTTAAATACTGGGAGCCCATCAGCGCCTTCTTTGGCGGGGTGATGGAAGGGCTTTCGACGGCTTTCGCACCGCTGGGGGCGCTGTTCTCACCGGTGATGGCGGTATTTGACGCTATCTCGGAGAAGCTGGGCGGTATCTGGCAATGGTTCACCGACTTAATCACGCCGATCAAGGCGACGCAGGAAACGCTGGATGGCTGTAAAAACGCTGGCGTGATTTTTGGTCAGGCGCTTGGCGATGCGTTAATGGCACCGCTTGATCTCTTTAACAGCCTGAGCGGCAAGGTCAGTTGGCTGCTGGAGAAGCTCGGTCTTATCAAAAACGAGTCGGGCGATCTCGACGCCGCTGCGGCAAAAGCTGAAGCAGCATCCTCTCCGGCGGGCAGCGCTTATATTCCGGGCGCGGGGATTTCTGGCGGTAGCCTGGGGTATCAGCCGACCATCGCTACTGGAGGACGCTCTTACGTCGATCAGAGTAAAAGCGAATATAACATCACGCTGCAGGGGGGCACGGCCTCCGGAACGGATCTGACGCGTCAAATCCGGGAGACAATAGATAACATTGAACAGGATAAAGCGAGACGGCAGCAATCCAACTTTATGTATGGTTGAGGAGAGAAAAAATGTTAATGGTGCTGGGTCTGTTTGTCTTTGAACGGCGAACCTTACCGTATCAGTCAATGCAGTTCACAAAGGACTATCGCTGGGCATCCAACGATCGCATCGGAAAACCCAAAGCCTGGCAGTATCTTGGCGAAGGTGAGACATCTCATTTGCTCACAGGAACGCTCTATCCGGAAATTACCGGCGGGCGACTCTCCCTGAAGGCGATCGAGCTGATGGCGAATGAAGGGCGGGCATGGCCGTTGATAGACGGTACCGGCATCATTCACGGCATGTTTGTCATTGAGAAAGTTACGCATACCCACACGGATTTTTACAGCGATGGTGCCGCCCGAAAAATTGAGTTTACCCTGTCGCTAAAACGTGTGGACGAATCGCTGATGACAATGTTTGGCGACCTGAGAACGCAGGCTGAAGAGCTGGTGGAAAGCGCACGAAATAGCATTGGAGGGCTGGTGGGATGATCACCGAAATGAATATCCGGGCGGGTGGGAAAATCGCCCCTGATTTTATGCTTAAGCTTGACGATCGCGATATCACGCAAAATTTCAGCCATCGCCTTATCAGTCTGACTATGACCGACAAACGTGGGCTGGAAGCCGATCAACTGGATATTCTACTGGATGATTCCGACGGGCTGCTGGACTTACCTGCCCGGGGGGCAAGGCTGTCCTTATGGCTGGGATGGGAGGGAACCCCGCTCGAGGAGAAAGGGGACTTTACGATTGATGCGATTCAATTCAGGGGGGCGCCGGACACGCTGACCATCCGGGGATTCAGCGCAGATTTTCGTGGAAAGCTAAACGTGCGGCGCGAACAGTCGTGGCATGACACGACGATTGGCGCGATAGTCGATACCATCGCTCAGCGTAACCAGTTGACCGCCAGCGTCGCGTCGGGGCTTGCATCCATCGCCATCTCTCATATTGACCAGTCTCAGGAGACAGACGCGGCGTTCCTCTCCCGCCTTGCTGAACGTAATGGAGCATTTGTTTCAATCAAAGCCGGGAAAATTATCTTTATGAAAGCGGGCCAGGCCGTGACGGCCAGCGGCATTCCGCTTTCCTTAATGATGATTGAACGTGGGGATGGAGATAAGCACCTTTTTTCCATAGCTGACCGTGAAAATTATTCCGGCGTAACGGCCAAATGGCTGCAAACGCGTGACCCCAAACAACAAAATCCTCAATTGAGTATTAATCGTCAGTCAGGAGAGCAGCAGACAGAAGCACTGCAACACCCGGATGCCGCCGCACCGGTAGCGGGAGCAGCAGGCAAGGAGCAGAAACCGCAAGAGAGGCTGGTGGGATCGGCGGAGAACGTATTTGAGCTCACCACGGTGTATGCCTCTGAGGAGCAGGCGCTCAGGGCTGCGGAGGCGAAGTGGCGCGCGCTTCAGCGTGGTACCGTGAATTTTTCCATTCAGCTGGCTCTGGGACGCGCAGATCTATTTCCCGAAACGCCGGTGCTGGTCAACGGCTTTAAACGCGTTATTGATCAGCAGGCGTGGATTATCAACGAGGTGATCCATACCCTCAGCGGGAGTGGGTTCACCACTCAGCTTAAGCTAGAACTGAACGTGGCCGACGAAAAATTTTCTGTCGACAGTGAGTAATTCATTTGCCATTACGTTGTTTTTGAGTATTATTAATTCACAAAATGTGAATTAAACGGAGGGGTACATGTTTCATTGTCCTAAGTGCAAGCATTCAGCGCATGCGCGTACCAGTCGCTATCTAAGTGAAAATACCAAAGAGCGCTATCACCAGTGCACTAATGTGGACTGCAGCTGTACGTTCGTGACGATGGAGTCCGTGGAGCGTCTGATTGCGACACCTGGCGTCTCTGAGGGTGCCCGAACGGCGTCTTTTAGCCACGGTTAGCGGCTGTGCCACCGGCTCAAAAAACCATTAAAAAAGCCACTCAATCGAGTGGCTTAATCATATGATTCTAAAGCTAAAATTTGGTGGCCCCTGCTGGACTTGAACCAGCGACCAAGCGATTATGAGTCGCCTGCTCTAACCACTGAGCTAAGGGGCCGTGGCGGTGAATTATAAAGTAACTCCCCTCAGCAATCCAGCCATTCACACCTGCCTGCTGTTTTTATAAACAATGCATAATCAATCCTTTATACTTCCATAACGATGTATCAGTGGGAGTAACGATGATCAACGACATTCTGGCCCCTGGGCTGCGGGTGGTGTTCTGCGGAATTAACCCGGGCAAGTCCTCGGCGCACACCGGTTTTCACTTCGCCCATCCGGGGAATCGCTTCTGGAAGGTTATCCATCAGGCGGGGTTTACTGACCGGTTGCTTAAGCCTGAAGAAGAGCAACACCTTCTGGATACACGCTGCGGTATCACCATGCTGGTCGAGCGTCCTACGGTGCAGGCAACGGAGGTCAATCTGCATGAACTGCGTAGCGGCGGCCGGGAGCTGATTAAGAAAATAGATGATTATCAGCCGGCTGCTCTGGCAATCCTCGGTAAGCAGGCCTACGAGCAGGCGTTCAGCCAGCGTGGAACGAAGTGGGGCAAGCAGAGCATCATGATTGGCGTTACGCAGGTGTGGGTGTTGCCGAACCCGAGCGGGTTGAACAGAGCGACACTGGACAAACTGGTTGAAGCGTATCGTGAACTCGATGAGGCACTGGTCGTACGGGGGTTGTAACTGCCGGAGCGCCACGCTCCGGCATTAACCTTAAAACTCGAATCGAGCACCCATGTTGTAGCGGCGTCCTTCCAGGATGGAAGACTGGTTATAGGTCGTTTTGTATATCGGGTTCACGTCGAACAGGTTATAGATACCCGTCATTAGCGTGATGTTTTTGTTGAGATGGTAACGTAACCCTAAGTCGACCAGCGCATAAGCTTCTGTTGAGGTTGATTTACCGGTGTTTGGCGTATTGCTGCGCCAGCTGGCTTTGGTCCACAGCTCAAGGTCATTTAACGCATTCCATGTCAGTGACAGGTTGGCCATACTGCTCGGGAATTCGTTCAGTGCTTCTCCCTTGTATTGACCACTTTTTTGCTCACTGTGGGTGTAGGTATAGTTTGCGTTAGCCTTCAGCGCTGGCGTGACCTGCCAGTCGCCGTTCAGCTCCAGACCATAGATTTCCGCATCGCTGACGTTGAAATACTGAGAAACCTCTTCTGCTTCGTACCCGTTGTAGACACATTTCTGTGTGGCCGTTGCGGTACAGATGGTGTAGTCGCTGATCTTGTCTTTGAATTTGGTGAAGAATACGGTGGCATCCAGCGCCAGTGCATCCTGCTGCCAGTAAACGCCCACTTCGGTGTTGACGCTCTGCTCCGGCTTCAGGTCATCGTTACCGATCCCGATATACGAATAAGGATAGGAGCCATAGACGCTGGTAAAACCTTCGTTATTTTCACGCAGGTCTGGTTTTTTATACCCCGCAGAGATGCCGCCTTTCAGAGCCCAGCTTTCATCGATCGTCCAGTTACCGTAGAGTTTCGGCGTCACGTGGTAGCCAAAGTAGCTGTCGTGATCGAGACGCGCTGAGGTGGTGAGGGTGAAATCTGGCACCATCATCCAGGCATCTTCGGCAAACACGGCCCAGCCGTTGCGGCTGATTTCGCTGACCGGTGTGACTCCTGGAACCTCTTTGTCTGCAATACCGAACGTATCGTCCAGCTCATTACGCGTAAAGTTGATCCCCAGTGTTAACTTGTGATCGCCAAGCGAAAAGGTGTTCGCACTGTTGGCCTCATAGTTACGCTGCTTGATGAACTGCGAACTCATGCCCGGTATCCGGTATTCAGTTTTGGCGTTCTCATAGCTGACGAAGTTCTTCACTTCCAGCAGATCGTCGCCGTACCAGGCGTGCTGGGAAAGTGATGCGGCATCGCGATCAAAATCCCACTGCCAGGCTTTATCGTTATGTGATTTGACCTGATGCCCTTTGACGACGTTTAAATCCCACAGTTGGGTGTCGGTTGGCGACATATTGATGGTCGCGTCCAGGTTGCCAGCCTGGTGCTTCACAAAGCGTTCATCTTTCTGGCTGTCGTCATCGCGACGGTCCAGATAATCCGCAGCCACGCTCACGCCGAGTTTTCCCGGAATAATCGGACCCATCAAAAAGGCATTGGTCTGGTTGGTGTTGCCGTACTCGCTTTTCTCCTGCAGGAAGTAGTTATCTTCCAGTACGCCCGTCCAGGTATCCAGGTTGTACGCTTTTTTTGTGATGACGTTGACCACGCCGCCAATAGAGTCAGAGCCGTACAGGGAGGACATGGGCCCACGGATCACCTCTATACGCTCAATGGCGGCAAGTGGTGGTAAAAACGCCGCTTCGGTGCCGATGTGGTGCCCATAAGGACGGGACTCACGAGTTCCTTGCTTGATGCCATTGACCATATATGAGGTATAGGTCGAGTCCATCCCTCGCATCTGTACGTCACCTGTAGCAAGGCTACCGTTACCGTTGCCCACTAATACACCGGGCATTTCACGAAGGGCTTCAGTGACGTTCTGGTTAGAACGGGTGTTGAGTTCTTTTTCGCCGACGACAGAGATGGTCGCAGGCGCTTCGCGGCGTTCCTGCGCGAACCCGGTGGCGGTCACCACCAGTTGATCTTCATTAACAGGGGTGGTTTCTTCAGCGAAAACGGCCGCAGGAAGGCTGGTGAGGGCGAGCGAAATCGCCAGCGCCGAACGTGTCTGGTTAATCACATCGCATTCCTCAGAATTGGGTTAAATCGAGTTTGAGTACGTAGTCGGCCTGGGAAGATTTTTCATCCTGCTTCACGCTGACGAAGAGCGTTTTGTTATCAGGAGAAAGCACCATGCTATTCGGCATCGCTGCTGTTTTGATGGTGTGTTTCAGGCTGTAAGTATTGGCATCGATAACGCTAATCTGACGGGCATTGCGATGGGTGGCATACACTTCGTTGCGCGCAGGATTGTAGACGGCAGCAATGGCGTTAGGGGTTGGAACCCGGTGGAGGATCTTGCCAGAATCAAGCTGGACAACCAGCACGTCGACGGTGTTGCTATCGGTGATGAAGCCAACCCCTTTGGCGGTATTCAGGGCGATGTTCAGGAAGTAGTGCTTAGGTTCGGTTGGGTCAATTGCTACACGGGAAAGAACCTGAGAGGTTTTGCCATCCAGAGTAACCAGTTCACCTTTACCAGTAACGGCATAGACTTTATCACCCGCTTCATCGACCGCAAAGCCGACCGGATCCATCCCTTTAAGGGCGTGCAGAAGCGTCTGGTTTCGCGTATCGACAACCCACAGAATCCCTTTGCCTTCACTGGCAATCCCTGAGACATAGACGCGCTGATGCTTTTTATCGAGCACCACTTCGCGGACGTGGGCGTTATTCTCCGTATTCGCGAGCTGTAGGGTTTTGACTTCTTTGTTGGTGCGGGTATCCAGCAGGGTCACTGAGCCATCCAGTGCGTTGCCAGACCAGAGAATATGATTGGGTTCATCCAGTGCAACGGCAAAAGATCGACGATTGGTGACGATCCGTTCGCGAATCTTCAGCGAATCGGTTGAAAGCAGGAAAACTTCCCCAGCAGTTTTATTTTTGTCGAAAGAGGGGGCAGAAGCGGCATAGAGCGCCTGTTGTCCGGCGTCATAAGCCAGTTCGTAAACTCCATGACCCAGTGCCCTGGAAGCAAACTGCTCCTCAGAGAAATCCTTAGCAAAAGTGGAGCCCGTATGAAGAACCACAGAAATAGCGAACGCGCAGAGGGACCGATTTTTTAATATTTTGAAATTCATGTAATTTTTCTTTACAGTGATTTACGAAAAGAAAAATGATAATGAAAATAAATATCATTTACAATTGCATGTATGAGCAATTTACCCTACCAATTTTTGCACTCCGCGGAAAAAACCAAAAAAAAAGCTCCCCGGAGGGAGCTTTTCAATTTCAGGACTGATTAGTCGTCCAGGAAGCTACGCAGCACTTCAGAGCGGCTTGGATGACGCAGTTTACGCAGCGCCTTCGCTTCGATCTGACGGATACGTTCACGGGTAACGTCGAACTGTTTACCCACTTCTTCCAGCGTGTGGTCGGTGTTCATGTCGATACCGAAACGCATACGCAGCACTTTCGCTTCACGGGCGGTCAGGCCAGCCAGAACGTCGTGCGTTGCGGCACGCAGGCTCTCAGTGGTGGCAGAGTCCAGCGGCAGCTCGAGGGTGGTATCCTCGATGAAATCACCCAGATGCGAATCTTCATCATCACCGATTGGCGTTTCCATGGAGATTGGCTCTTTGGCGATCTTCAGCACTTTACGGATTTTGTCTTCTGGCATCAGCATGCGCTCAGCCAGCTCTTCCGGCGTCGGTTCGCGACCCATTTCCTGCAGCATCTGGCGAGAAATACGGTTGAGCTTGTTGATGGTCTCAATCATATGCACCGGAATACGGATGGTGCGCGCCTGATCCGCGATAGAGCGGGTGATCGCCTGACGGATCCACCAGGTTGCATAGGTGGAGAACTTGTAACCACGACGGTATTCAAACTTATCTACCGCTTTCATCAGACCGATGTTGCCTTCCTGAATCAGATCCAGGAACTGCAGGCCACGGTTGGTGTATTTCTTGGCGATAGAGATAACCAGACGCAAGTTCGCTTCAACCATCTCTTTCTTCGCACGGCGGGCTTTCGCTTCACCGATGGACATGCGACGGTTGATGTCTTTGACCTGCTCAATGGTCAGGCCGGTTTCTTCTTCAATCTGTTGCAGTTTCTGCAGGCCGCGATGCACATCTTCTTTCACGTCATGCAGTTTTTCAGACCACGGCTTGTTCATCGCGATCGCTGCGTTGAACCAGGTTTCGCTGGTTTCGTTGCCGGTGAAGAGGGTGATGAAGTTCTTCTTCGGCATTTTGCACTGCTCAACGCACAGTTTCATGATGATGCGTTCCTGGGTACGTACGCGATCCATCATCACGCGCATGCTGTTAACCAGGTAGTCGAACTGTTTTGGCACCAGGCGGAACTGTTTGAACACTTCAGACAGTTTCAGGATCTCTTCCTGAGCGGCGGCATGGCTGCGGCCTTTCGCTTTGATGGTGTCACGCGTCACTTCGTACTGGGTACGCAGTTCGGCAAACTTCTCACGCGCCAGTTCAGGGTCGATGCTGTTGTCATCATCGCTGCTGTCGTCGTCGCCGTCTTCCTCATCTTCGTCTTCGTCGTCATCCATCTCTTCCTGAGACAGTTCAGAACCGACGTGAGTAGCGGTTGGTGCCATATCTTCTTCGGCGTTCGGGTCGACAAAACCGGTGATCAGGTCAGACAGGCGCGCTTCTTCCGCTTCAACGCGATCGTACTGCTCCAGCAGATAGGTGATCGCTTCCGGGTATTCGGCAACAGAGCACTGAACCTGGTTGATCCCGTCTTCGATGCGTTTTGCGATGTCAATTTCGCCTTCGCGGGTCAACAGTTCAACGGTACCCATTTCGCGCATGTACATGCGGACCGGGTCAGTGGTACGCCCGATTTCAGATTCCACGCTGGACAGTACCTGTGCAGCAGCTTCTTCCGCATCTTCATCAGTGTTGTTGGAGGTTTCAGCCAGCAACAGATCATCGGCATCCGGTGCTTCTTCCATCACCTGAATGCCCATGTCATTGATCATTTGGATGATGTCTTCGATTTGATCTGAATCGACGATATCTTCCGGCAGATGGTCATTGACCTCGGCATAGGTCAGATAGCCTTGCTCCTTACCACGTTGGACAAGAAGTTTCAGCTGTGACTGCGGGTTTTGCTCCATAAGACGGTATCCACACTTAATTCGTTTGATTGGTGTCGGCGATGGGGCTGCCAACCTTTAAAGCGAGGGCGTACTTATATTTTTGCCGCTGCCTCTCAGTGCGGCTGCCGGGGGCTTCCCGATCGATATTCGGCACTTAAGCCGTTAAATTCTTTTATTTCTTCGCCAGTTCCTGGTTAATCATCCAGAGTTCCCGGCGTTCTTCGCTGCTTAAGCCGTGTGTGCGCTCGCGAGCAATCAACTCTTCCTGGCGCAGCTCAAGCATCGAATCAAACATATGGTTGAGTGAGTCGGTGAACGTTTTTTCTGCAATATCCTTATCTGCTATATCGTCCCACATCGACAGTTTTTCAAGGGTTGCGGCCTCTTTTGTGCCACGATAATGTTCTAAAAGTTGTCCGGTGGTCAGACCTGGTTGCGACAAACAAGTGTTGACCAATTCTGAAAATAAGCCAAGTCCGGGCAATTTTTCGTGGTTCAAACCCGCCAGCGACGGCACTTGCGGAGCAAGTTCGGGATTTTGCACCAGTAACCCTATCAGTATACGCATGGTTGTGCGTTTTAGCTGAGGCGCGGGGCGAACCGCACCGTTTTCAGCCTGTTTTGGCATTAAACGTTCAAGCTGGCTGTCATCCAGAATGCCAAGCTTGTTGCCTAACTCCTGACGCAGATAGATGCGCAGCGTTTCGCCGGGCACCTGGCTGATTAATGGCAGCGCCAGCGTACTGAGCTGCGCGCGCCCGTCAGGGGTACTCAAATCCACCTGCGGCATCAGGCTGTTAAACAGAAACGTGGAGAGTGGCTGAGCCTGCTCCATCCGTGCTTCAAACGCCGCTTTGCCCTCTTTACGCACCAGCGTATCCGGGTCTTCACCGTCGGGCAGGAACATAAAGCGCAACTGACGCCCGTCGGTCATGTAAGGAAGTGCTGTTTCCAGCGCGCGCCAGGCGGCATCCCGTCCTGCGCGGTCACCGTCGTAACAGCAGATGACATTGTTGGTCACCCTGAACAGCAACTGAATATGATCGGCCGTGGTGGACGTCCCTAACGATGCAACGGCATAGTTAATGTCGTACTGCGCCAGTGCGACGACGTCCATATAGCCTTCGACGACCAGAAGACGCGGAGGTTCCGCATTATCTTGCTGCGCCTCATAAAGGCCATACAGCTGACGGCCTTTATGGAAAATATCGGTTTCCGGGGAGTTGAGGTATTTCGGCAGGGCATCACCCAATACGCGACCACCAAAACCTATTACCCGTCCACGCTTGTCGCGGATCGGGAACATCACCCGTTCGCGGAAGCGGTCGTAGCTTCGTCCCTGGTCATTGGTGACCAGCATGCCTGCATCGATGAGGGATTTACGATCTTCGCTATTGCCGCCAAAACGCTTTAACACGTTGTCCCAGCCGGGCGGGGCGTAACCAATAGCGAAACGCGCAATGACATCGTCGCTCAGTCCGCGCTTGTTCAGATACTGACGCGCAGGCTCAGCCGCAGAGTGCTTAAGAGACTGTTGGTAAAACGAATTCAGGCCATCCATCAGCTGATACAGCGTTTGCCGTTGATGGCGCTCTATCTGGCTTGGCCCACTGCCTGCTTCATACGGCACTTCAAGGTTATGCATTGCCGCCAGTTCTTCGACGGTTTCAACGAACTCGAGCTTGTCGTAGTTCATTAAAAAATCAACGGCGTTACCGTGAGCACCACAGCCGAAGCAATGGTAAAACTGCTTTTCACCGTTTACGGTGAAGGAGGGGGTTTTTTCGTTATGGAACGGACAGCACGCATGGTAGTTCTTGCCCTGCTTTTTCAGCTTTACCCGCGCGTCGATGAGATCGACGATGTCGGTTCTGGCGAGCAGGTCATTGATGAAAACGCGTGGGATTCTTCCGGCCATATGCCCCAAAAATTTAAGCGACTTATAAACGAAAACAAGCCGCGCATTCCTTCCGGAAGCACGGCCTTACGACTATTACTCTGTCTGTCAATTGAGGGCTGAGGCCCTCAATCAATTAGTACAGACGAGTACGGCGTGCGTTTTCGCGAGCCAGTTTCTTCGCGTGACGTTTCACTGCAGAAGCTTTAGCGCGCTTACGTTCGGTCGTTGGTTTTTCATAGAACTCACGACGACGAACTTCAGCCAGAACACCTGCTTTCTCGCATGAACGTTTGAAGCGACGCAGTGCTACGTCGAACGGCTCGTTTTCACGTACTTTAATTACCGGCATGTAACTCTCACCTTTAATAAATTCGGTTTGCCGCTGGCATCAACGCCAGCTTATTTCAAAATGGTGCGGAATTTTACTGCAAATGCTGCTGCTTTGTAAAGCACCGATGCGATTTTGAAAGGGACTTTAATAAGGGTGAGGAGTATACACGAGCCTTCTTCCTGGGGCGAACAAAGTTTTACATCAACCCGCCCAGGCTCTACACTGCGCGGTATTGAAACGAGGTAAAACAAGTCATGCGTGTACTGGGTATTGAAACATCCTGCGATGAAACCGGCATCGCCATTTACGACGACGAGAAAGGGCTTCTGGCCAACCAACTGTATAGTCAGGTGAAATTACATGCTGACTACGGCGGCGTCGTGCCAGAACTGGCCTCTCGTGACCACGTGCGTAAAACGGTTCCCCTGATTCAGGCGGCACTGAAAGAGGCCGGGTTGAGTTCAACAGATATTGATGCCGTGGCATATACCGCAGGCCCGGGTCTGGTCGGTGCGCTGCTGGTTGGCGCAACGGTTGGCCGTTCACTGGCCTTTGCATGGGATGTTCCGGCCATTCCGGTTCACCATATGGAAGGGCATCTGCTGGCGCCAATGCTGGAAGATAACCCACCTGAGTTTCCGTTTGTGGCACTGCTGGTTTCTGGCGGTCATACCCAGCTGATTAGCGTGACGGGTATTGGCAAGTATGAGTTGCTGGGTGAGTCGATCGATGACGCCGCCGGTGAGGCATTCGACAAAACCGCCAAACTGCTGGGGCTGGATTATCCTGGTGGCCCGATGCTGTCCAAAATGGCGTCGCAGGGAACAGAAGGGCGCTTTGTCTTCCCGCGTCCGATGACCGACCGTCCAGGGCTGGATTTCAGCTTCTCTGGTCTCAAAACCTTCGCGGCTAATACCATTCGTAATAACGATGACAGCGAGCAGACCCGCGCCGATATCGCCCGTGCGTTCGAAGATGCGGTAGTCGATACGCTGATGATCAAGTGCAAACGCGCGCTGGATCAGACCGGCTTTAAGCGTCTGGTGATGGCAGGTGGCGTCAGCGCCAACCGTACGCTGCGTGCGAAGCTCGCAGAGATGATGCAAAAGCGTCGTGGGGAGGTGTTCTATGCGCGTCCGGAATTCTGTACTGATAACGGGGCGATGATTGCTTATGCCGGGATGGTACGTCTGAACGCCGGTGCAACGTCTGATCTGAGCGTCTCTGTGCGTCCTCGCTGGCCGCTGGCGGAGCTGCCGGAGGCGTAACCCCCTCAGTCTAACCCTCTCCCCACAGGGGAGAGGGAAATTTACGACTACACCCGCAACATCCCTTTCTCTTCTAAAAAACCAATAATCGTCGCCAGACCGTCTCCCGCCTTCAGGTTGGTAAAGGTCCACGGACGCTCGCCGCGCATGCGGTTGGTGTCACGCTCCATCACCTCCAGCGAGGCGCCCACGTACGGTGCGAGGTCGGTTTTGTTGATCACCAGGAAATCGGATTTGGTGATCCCCGGCCCACCCTTGCGCGGTATCTTCTCCCCCTCAGCCACGTCGATCACGTAGATTGTCAGATCCGCCAGTTCGGGACTGAAGGTCGCACTGAGGTTATCGCCGCCACTTTCAACGAAGATCAGATCCAGATTACCGAATTTCTCGCTTAATGCTTCTACAGCGGCCAGGTTCATCGAAGCATCTTCACGGATGGCGGTATGCGGGCAGCCACCGGTCTCCACGCCCACGATGCGTTCCGGCTCCAGCGCACCTGCTTCGGTGAGGATGCGCTGATCCTCTTTGGTGTAGATATCGTTCGTCACCACCGCCAGGTGATAGGTGTCGCGCATCGCTTTGCACAGTGCTTCCAGCAACGCAGTTTTGCCAGACCCTACCGGGCCGCCGACGCCCACGCGCAGGGGATGTTTGTAATCAGCCATGTTCACTCCTCAGGAACGGAATAACCGTGAATATTGTGTTTCGTGGCGCGCAGAGGCGATAGCGGACAGCGGCGTCGCTGCACCTATCTCGTCATCACTGCGCAAAAATGCCTGTTCAAGCCCGTCGGCAAAATGGTTGCTCAGGTCGATAATCAGCTGCTGGGCGGCCTGTTGCCCAAATGGCACCAGCTTGACGCCCGCCATGACTGCGCTCTCCATCCAGCTGTAGCCCAGGCTCAGCGCCAGCTTGCGCACGCCGATGCCCCAGCGCACGCCGAGCCACGCCATGCCGCAGAGTTGGCTTTGTGTAAACAGCGGCAGCCATTCGGGCGGACAGTCAGGCTCCCAGCTTTTGATAAGACGCGTAAAGGCCGCCCCGCGGTTGCGCTCCTCTTCACGTAACTCGCGTGTTTCCCGGCAGGCGAGCAGATACGCTGTCCAGCGTTTGGCTGTGACGAGATCCTGTTGCTCACAGGCCTGATACAGGCGGATAAACAGCGGCAGATCGACACAGAAAAAACTCTGCTCCATCTGTTGCGTCTGCCAGCGTTTGAAGGCATCGGTATTCGTGACCCAACCGGCTTCAACGGCCCATTCCAGCCCCTGTGACCAGGTAAATGACCCGACCGGCAGGCTGCTGCTGGAAAGCTGCATCAGGCGCAGCCACTGGCGGGAGTGCTCCATTAGCTCATCAGCGCCAGCAGGGCGGAGACAATCAGCCCGCCGCCGAAGGTTTTACGCAGTCCGTCGTGACGGCGCAGCAGCAACCCTGCGGCGAAACTGGCGCACAGTACGGTGGCGCTGGCAAACATGAACCCGCTGGTGAACAGCCAGAAGTTGTGGCCGGACATCTCCACACCGTGCGCCCAGCCGTGGAACATCGCCAGTGCGGGTACGGCCAGTAGCAGACGGTTTTCAGTTTTAAACATCATCACGCCGCAGACCGCCAGCGAGGCAATAATCAGCATCTCCATGCCGCTAAAGCCACCAATCAGACTGCCCGCAATGGCGCCGACAAGCATCATGCCGAGGGTGGCAAAGGGCAGTAACAACTTGCGGCCGCTCAGGGCGGAGAGCATGCCTGCTCCTGTCAGCATCAGCAGATGATCGAGGCCGGTCAGCGGGTGGAAAAATCCGGCATGAAAACTGTCAGCGCCGTGGCCCGGATGCGCCAGCGCAGGCAGGGAAAAAGCCAGCAGTAACAGGGGTAAGTACTTGCGCATGATTAATCCTTAGTGTGAATGAGCGTGAGAGTGGCTATGGCTATGGGCCTCGCTGGTGTAGGCCCCCGCTTCGGGTTCAAATGGCAGGCTGGCAAACGTCACCTCAAGCCCGAACTGGCGCAGCATATCGTCGAGGACGTGATCGTGGTGATAGCGCAGTTCGCCGGGCATGATTTGCAGCGGCACGTGGCGGTTGCCCAGGTGGTAGCAAGCGCGGGCGAGCAGGAACGGATCGGCGCAGCGCACCACAGAGACGGACTCCGGGGCGGCAATCACTTCAATCACTTCGCTGCCGTCTTCGTTGCAGAGCAGATCACCGCCGCGCAACAGTAAACCGCGCGGCAGCATCAACCCGGCTTCGCGCCCGTCGTTCAGTGCCACGCGAGCGCGGCTTTTTACCCGCACGTCAATCGGCAGCGTGACGCTGGCGGTTACGGGGTGGGCATGGTCCAGGCGTTGGGTTAAATAGATCATCATCACTCCTCAAAACAGGAAATAGCGTTGCGCCATCGGCAGAACGTTAGCCGGTTCGCTGGTAATCAGTTCGCCGTCGACGCGCACTTCATAGGTCTGCGAATCAACGGTGATATTTGGCTGAAGGCTGTTGTGGATCATGTCCGCCTTTTTCACCGTCCGGCAGCCTTTCACCACTGCGGTGGCGCTCTGCAGGTTGAGCTGCCGCGGGATGCCGTTTGCACTGGCGGCTTGCGAGACAAACGTCAGCCGGGTGGCGTGACGTGCAGCACCGAGTGCGCCAAACATCGGGCGGTAATGGACTGGTTGCGGCGTGGGGATAGAGGCGTTGATATCGCCCATTGGCGCACAGGCGATCATCCCGCCTTTGACGATGGTGGCGGGTTTGACGCCAAAGAACGCCGGGGACCAGACCACCAGATCCGCCAGTTTTCCCGCCTCAATCGAACCCACTTCATGGGCGATACCGTGGGTCAGCGCCGGGTTGATGGTGTATTTGGCGACATAGCGCTTCACGCGGAAATTGTCGTTATCGCCGGTCTCTTCCGGCAGGGGGCCGCGCTGCACCTTCATGCGGTGCGCCACCTGCCAGGTGCGGATAATCACTTCCCCCACGCGGCCCATCGCCTGAGAATCTGAGGAGGTGAGCGAAAATGCGCCGATATCGTGCAGCACATCTTCAGCGGCGATGGTTTCACGACGAATACGTGATTCCGCAAAGGCGACGTCCTCAGCAATATCCGGATCGAGGTGATGGCAGACCATCAGCATGTCGAGATGCTCGTCGATGGTGTTCACCGTGTAGGGCAGCGTCGGGTTGGTAGAGGAGGGCAGAATATTCGGGTGCGCGCAGGCGGTGATGATATCGGGTGCGTGGCCGCCCCCCGCGCCTTCAGTGTGGAAGGTGTGGATGGTACGCCCGCCAATCGCCGCCAGCGTATCTTCGACAAACCCGGATTCGTTCAGCGTGTCGCTGTGCAGCGCCACCTGAATATCCATCTCGTCTGCAACCTCCAGAGAACAGTTGATGGCGGCAGGCGTGGCACCCCAGTCTTCGTGGATCTTCAGCCCGATAGCACCGGCTGCGATCTGCTCGCGCAGGGCATCCGGGTTCGAACCGTTACCTTTGCCGAGCAGGCCAATATTCACCGGCAGTGTATCGGCGGCCTGTAACATGCGGGCGATATACCATGGCCCCGGCGTGCAGGTGGTGGCGTTGGTGCCTGCTGCGGGCCCGGTACCGCCGCCGATCATGGTCGTGACGCCGGAGACCAGCGCCTCTTCCGCCTGCTGCGGGCAGATCCAGTGAATGTGGGTGTCGATCCCGCCGGCGGTGACGATCTTCCCTTCGGCGGCGATCACTTCCGTCGCGGCGCCAATCGGGATCGTCACGCCGGGCTGAATATCCGGGTTACCGGCTTTACCGACGGCGAAGATCCGCCCGTTTTTCACGCCGATATCGGCTTTCACGATCCCCCAGTGATCCACTATCAGGGCGTTGGTGAGGACCAGATCCACGCAGTCGTCTGCGGTCATCTGTCCCTGGCCCATGCCGTCGCGGATCACTTTTCCGCCGCCGAATTTGACCTCTTCACCGTAAACAGTGAGATCCTCTTCCACTTCGATCCACAGATCGCTGTCGGCCAGCCGCACTTTATCGCCCGTGGTAGGGCCGAACATGTCGGCATAGGCCTGACGTGAAATCTCAGCCATTGCTCACCTCTCCCATCACCTCACCGCGAAAACCGACAATGCGCTTCGCGCCGCTGATCTGAACCAGCGTCACCTCGCGCTTCTGGCCGGGTTCGAAACGTACGGCGGTCCCGGCCGGAATATTCAGCCGGTAGCCTTTGGTTATCGCCCGGTCGAACTTCAGCGCTGGGTTGACCTCGTAAAAGTGGTAGTGCGATCCCACCTGGATCGGCCTGTCACCGTGGTTTTCGACGATCACACTCTGCGTTGTTCGCCCTACGTTGATGGCAATATTTCCGGGCTGGATCTGGTATTCACCTGGGATCATCACGCGCTCCTTAGACGATCGGGTTATGGACGGTGACGAGCTTTGAACCGTCGGGGAAGGTGGCTTCTACCTGAATGTCGGGGATCATCTCGGGTACGCCTTCCATCACCTGGTCGCGCGTGAGGACATGGCGGCCCGCCTCCATCAGTGAGGCGACGGTTTCACCATCGCGGGCACCTTCCATAATGAAGGCGCTGATCAACGCGACGGATTCCGGATAGTTGAGCTTTACCCCGCGTGCAAGGCGGCGTTCGGCAACCAGCGCGGCGGTGAACAGCAACAGCTTGTCTTTTTCTCTGGGGGTCAGTTCCATAACGTTTCTCTTATGTCTGCCAGATACGCGGCGAACAGGCGGTTTTGTGGGATAAAAGCGGGCGAAGCGACTGCCAGATATCGCGCATCACTCGCTGACAAATCAGGTTATCGTGAGAGAGAAAGCGCACCGACAGCAGATCGTCAGTGAGGGTTGCTCCGGCAACGTTTTCCAGTGGTGTAAGCAGTTCACGCACCCTGTCGAGATGCTCTTCCCTGGCCGGATAGAAAAGCAACGTGCCGACCCACGGGTGCCCGGCAACGGGCGTGAGATCACCATCACTGAGGTGCAGACGCTCGATCAGGCGTGGAGTGTCATCGATCCAGACCTCAAGGCGGCTCTCCAGTGTGCCGTGGCTGAAAGTCTCGTTGATCACCGGGCGGCCCAGGCAGTACAACTCCCAGGCCATCAATGTACTGGAGGCCTTCAGATGGAAGACGGAACGCAGCGCGGCGTTCGCGCCGGGAAAGATAATGGTGTCCTGCGGTAGCCACTCCAGCGTGGCGTCTTCATCGAGATAAAAATGCTGGCTCAGACGAGCCAGTGGGCCACAGCTGCGATAGAACTTACTGGCCCCGGGCATGGTGATGAGTGCATGACTTTTGGCGTCCAGACGCACGGAGATATCCAGTGTATCGCCACCCACGATCCCGCCGGGTGGGTGCAGCAAGTACAGGTGGCAGGTATCCCCTTCCGGGTAAAATGGACGCTGAACCGTAAGCGGCCCGAGGTGATGAGCGGAATGCAGGAGGGTTTTCTCAGGCGTGTGACAAAACTGCAGGGCAAGCGACGCTTGCCAGCCTTTATACGTATTATCAGTGACCTGAGCTGCTAACATGCTGCATCCATTTGCTCACCATCGGGATACGTTTCAGTATGCCCTGGCGGAAATGAAGGCTGTCATATGAGTCGCTTATGGATACGTTATCTGCTGCGGGTGTCGCGCGATCACTCCGGCTCTTTTTTCTTTCTTTTGAGCTTTGTCCAAATTTTGGTCTCCTGGCGACGCCACAGGCGCTGAATGTTGTCGTGATGACGCAGCAGGATAAGGCAGGAGAGCATCGACACCGGGAAGGTGAATTGAGGTTTGAACCACCAGACGTAAAACGGGGCGATCAGCGCGCTGACAATGGCGCCCAGCGACGAATAGCCGCTCAGAAGGATAGTTAGCAGCCAGGTGCCAGCCATGACGCCGGTTAAGTCCCAGCCGATAGGCGCAATGGCACCAAAGGCGGTTGCAACGCCTTTGCCACCCTTAAACCCGAAGAATACAGGCCAGATGTGACCGACACAGGCAGCGATAGCAATGAGCCCCAACCAGAACGGCGTTACGCCCAGCGCATATGCGCCCCAGACGGGTAGCATCCCTTTCAGAACATCAAAAATCAAAACCGCTACGGCTGCACCCTTGCCGCCAATTCGTAGTACGTTGGTCGCCCCCGGGTTCCCGGAACCACTTTCACGCGGGTCGGGTAACCCTGCAATGCGGCAGACCAGAATGGCGCTGGAGATTGAGCCGCAAAGATAGGCGAGGAGGATCATTCCAGGCGCGATTGCACTCATAACGCTGTTCCGTTTTGAAAATGTATCTGTATTCTCAGCATCTGTGGATAATACGCATAATTCGCCGGAAGTGGTATCCGGTTTAGCCAAAAAGCAGGCAGGTCGTGATGGATATTGTATTTATAGAGCAACTTTCGGTAATCACCACTATTGGTGTTTACGACTGGGAACAGACCATTGAGCAGAAGCTGGTGTTCGATATCGAAATGGGCTGGGATAACCGCAAGTCAGCAAAAAGTGATGACGTGAATGACTGTCTGAGCTATGCCGATATCAGTGAAACGGTCATCGCCCACGTTGAAGGGCAACGTTTTGCGCTGGTCGAACGGGTGGCTGAAGAAGTCGCAGAATTGCTGCTGAAAAAATTCAATTCACCGTGGGTGCGCATTAAGTTAAGCAAACCTGGCGCAGTGGCGCGTGCCGCCAATGTTGGCGTTATTATTGAGCGTGGCACAAATCTGAAAGGAAAGGTTTAACGTCATAATAGCTAAACCATTTTAGGTTATATCGGTCTTAACGCTGTATCTTTCTCGGTTGTCCGCATGGGGCACCGTTTTTTTTATATCTTCTTAGGGGTTTATAGATGAGCGATATGCACTCGCTGCTGGTAGCGGCAATACTGGGTGTGGTCGAAGGATTGACGGAGTTTTTGCCGGTTTCCAGTACGGGCCATATGATTATCGTTGGCCATCTGCTGGGCTTTGAAGGCGATACCGCTAAAACGTTTGAAGTGGTCATTCAGCTGGGTTCTATTCTGGCGGTGGTGGTGATGTTCTGGCGCCGTCTGTTTGGCCTGATCGGTATCCATTTTGGTCGCCTCCCTCAGCGCGAAGGTGAAGGCACAGGCCGTCTGACGCTTATCCATATTCTGCTCGGGAT
Organism: Pantoea sp. LS15; assembly: GCF_012241585.1. Lineage (NCBI taxonomy): Bacteria > Pseudomonadati > Pseudomonadota > Gammaproteobacteria > Enterobacterales > Erwiniaceae > Pantoea > Pantoea sp. LS15. The sequence continues at coordinate 8,522 of NZ_JAAVXA010000007.1, read as the reverse complement.
GATCCCTGCGGTGGTGCTGGGTCTGGTGTTCCACGACACTATTAAATCTCTGTTTAACCCGATTAACGTGATGTACGCGCTGGTAGTGGGTGGTTTCCTGCTGATTGCGGCGGAAGTGCTGAAGCCGAAGACACCGCGTGCGGAAGGTCTGGATGACATGACCTACCGCCAGGCGTTTATCATTGGTTGCTTCCAGTGTCTGGCGCTCTGGCCGGGCTTCTCACGTTCAGGCGCGACCATTTCTGGCGGGATGCTGATGGGCGTAAGCCGTTATGCGGCTTCTGAGTTTTCGTTCCTGCTGGCAGTGCCGATGATGATGGGTGCCACTGCACTCGACGTCTACAAAAGCATTGGGTTCCTCACCACGGGTGACATTCCGATGTTCGCCGTTGGTTTCATCACCGCCTTTATCGTGGCGCTGATTGCCATTAAAACTTTCCTGCAGTTGATTAAGCGTATCTCGTTTATTCCGTTCGCGATCTATCGCTTTATCGTGGCGGCTGCGGTTTACGTGGTCTTCTTCTGACCGATAGCCCTCAGTCTTTAGGCTGAGGGCAATGCTTTTCTTTCCAGTCTGTCACCGCCAGAATCCGCCGTCTGGTGAGTTCTTCCCTAATTTCCGGCCCTTTGAATCCTGCCTCGACAACATCCTTCGTTGGCACCGCTTTCGCGACTTCCCAGGCTTTACGCAATAAACGTCCCTGCGGGTAATCACACGCTTCAAACCCGGTGCGCCCGCGCACGTCAGCTTCACTGGTCAGAGCGATTTGCTCGACGCGGTGAGGTTTGCGCCAGGCGTCGATGTTATCGAACAGTTTGACGATGGTGGCCGGTTTCAGGATAGGGAAGGTGTGGATCAGGTCGTGGAACTCGGCCACCAGTTTCGCCAGATCGCGGATCTCATTCGGCACGCGCAGACGCTGACAAAGCCCCTCGACCAGCTTCACGCCTGCCGGGCCATGCCCGTGATGACGCGGCCAGAACTCTTTTGGCGTTAAGCCTTTGCCGAGATCGTGGCACAGGGTGGCGAAACGGATGTCGACCTCGGGGCTGAGCATAGCCGCCATACTGAGCGTCATCAGGGTATGCACGCCAGTATCAATTTCGGGGTGCCATTTCGCCGGTGCAGGAACGCCAAATAGCGCGTCGATTTCCGGGAACAACACCTTCAGTGCGCCGCAGTCGCGCAGAACCTGGAAAAAGACCTGTGGGTTGCGCGTGGTCAGGGCATTTTCCGTCTCTTTCCAGACGCGTTCAGGCGTCAGGTGTTCAAGTTCACCCGCCTCGGTCATGGCGGTCATCAGCGCCATCGTCTCATCGGCAATACGGAAGCTCAGGTGGGCATAACGCGCGGCAAAACGCGCCACGCGCAGAACGCGGAGCGGATCTTCAGAAAACGCCGGGGAGACGTGACGTAAAAGACGGTTACGCAGATCGTCCTGACCGCCATAAGCGTCAATGATCTGACCTTGCTCGTCCTGCGCCAGCGCGTTGATAGTGAGATCGCGACGCAGGAGATCTTGCTCCAGCGTGACATCCGGCGCGGCATAACAGGTGAAACCCGTATACCCAGAACCGGATTTCCGCTCGGTACGCGCGAGGGCGTACTCTTCCCGGCTTTTTGGGTGCAGGAATACGGGAAAATCGCGGCCTACCTGTTGGTAGCCCGCGTTGAGCATCTCTTCGGGGGTGGCACCGACCACCACCCAGTCTTTATCTTTGACCGGCAGACCTAACAACGCATCACGTACCGCACCACCGACCAGATAACTCTTCACGCCCTACACTCCCGTTTTCTCTTTTCCAGGATCATACGTAAGTCTGGCAGAGAAGACGAGTTAGTTCATCCAGCGGTCTTTACGCTTACGGCTTGGGATCAGATGTGGCAGAACCAGACCCAGCACCAGACCTACACCCAGCACGCCCCCGCCATACATAAACCACTGCATGATGATGGTGCGCTGTTTGTCATCGAGCTGCAGGTTGGCGGCATTCACTTTTTTCTGCGCGACAATCAGCTCGTTTTTGAGTTTTTGGTTCTCTTCTTTCAGACCGTTAATCACACCGTCACTCTGCGCCACTTTCTGCTGCATTTCAGCGGTGCGTTGGTTCCAGGTTCCGTCGATGTTGTTCAGTTTGTCAGTCAGGGTTTTTACCTGGTTTTCCAGATCCGGCACGCGGGTGCGCAGGCTTGGCACGGTGCTCAGCTCTTTCAGTGGGATCCAGGACGTACGGCCGGAACTGTCGCGAACCTGACCATAATTGGTGTCCGCGTTGGTCTGTAACAGGGTGACTTCCTCGCCGGCATTCACCGTGCCCACGAGGCGATAATTATCTCCAGGGCCACTGCGTACCCAGGTGTTCAGTTCGTCAGAAACGTAACGCTTCTCTTCAGCGTGCACAGCGGTTGCGGCGCTAAAAGCGAGTAAAGTAAGTCCAATCAGGCGTAATTTAAGCATCATTAGTCGTTATTTTCATAAATAGTGGAACGATAGTAGTGGCAACAGTGTCTCTACGCAAAGCATTCGTCAGCAATCAGAATCATCTGTGTCACGACTCTACACATTTACGCCCGTCAAATTGCTCATTGCATGGCAATTTGGCGCAAAATACTATGTACTGACAAACAAATGGCGAGGAAGTTCGCCCTCATTGACGCGTCTGTGACGCCCGCAAAAGTACAAGGCTATGGCACAAGAAATTGAATTAAAGTTTATCGTCGAAAAAGACAGCGTTGACGCTCTTCGTCAGCATCTGCACACGCTTTCCGGCGAACACCATGCACCGGTACAACTGCTTAATATCTATTACGAAACGCCAGACAACTGGCTTCGCCGCCACGATATGGGGCTGCGCATCCGTGGCGCGAACGGACGCTACGAGATGACGATGAAAATTGCCGGTCGCGTGGTCGGTGGTTTACATCAGCGCCCGGAATACAATATCGACATCACTAAGCCAGAACTTGAGCTGGAACGTTTCCCGACAGAGGTTTGGCCTGAGGGTAAACTGCCAGAAACCTTATCCGCAGACGTACAGCCCCTGTTCAGTACCGATTTCTGGCGCGAAAAATGGCTGGTGACGGAAGGCAAGAGCCGCATTGAAATCGCGCTGGATTTAGGTGAGGTGAAGGCGGGTGAGTTCCAGGAGCCGATCTGCGAGCTGGAGCTTGAACTGCTGGAAGGGGATGCGAACGATGTGCTGAAGCTGGCGCGCAAGCTGGTGAACCAGTCCGGGTTGCGTCAGGGAAGCCTGAGCAAAGCCGCGCGCGGTTATCACCTGGCGGCCGGAAATGCGCCACGCGTGGTGAAAGAGACAACGATTTTGCACGTTGCGCCGAAAGCCAGCGTAGAGCAAGGTCTGGAAGCCGCGCTGGAGCTGGCGCTTTCACAGTGGCAATACCATGAAGAGCTATGGGCGCGTAATGTGAAAAACGCCAAAACCCATGTGCTGGCGGCCATTGCTCTGGTGCGCCATACCCTGACGCTGTTCGGCGGCATCGTTCCTCGCAAAGCGAGCACTCACTTACGTGATCTGTTGACGCAGACCGAAACGCTGATGCTCTCCGACGTATCGGCACAAACAGCGATCTATAGCCCGCAAACGGCGACGGCAAAACTGGCACTGACCGAGTTTCTGGTCACGCGCGGCTGGCGTACCTTCCTGGATGCAAAAGCAGAGACCAAAATCGCCGAGAACTTCAAACGTTTCGCGGATATTCATCTCTCTCGTCATGCCGCCGAGCTGAAGAGCACCTTTGCTTACCCGCTGGGTGACCAGTATGGCGATCAGCTTCCCCGTCTTTCGCGCAATATCGACAGCATGTTGCTGCTTTCCGGTGCCTATGACGGCGTTAAGGCACAGGCCTGGCTGGAGAACTGGCAGGGGCTGAAGCATGCCATTGAAACCCGTCAGCATATTGAGATTGAGCATTTCCGTAACGAGGCCATTTCGCAGGAGCCGTTCTGGCTGCACAGCGGAAAACGTTAACTCTGGCAAGGAACCCCAATCATGCCGCTTTCTTCGCAGTTACAGCAGCAGTGGCAGACCGTTTGCGAACGTCTGCCTGAGTCATTACCGGCGTCATCACTAAGCGAGCAGGCGAAGAGCGTGCTCACGTTCAGTGATTTTGTGCAGGAAAGTATCACCGCCAACCCGGACTGGCTGGTGGAGCTTGAAAAGTCGCCGCCACAGGCAGAAGAGTGGCGGCATTATGCTGACTGGTTGCAAACCGCGCTTGCGGAGGTTGCTGATGAAGCAACGCTGATGCGCGTCCTGCGCCAGTTCCGTCGTCGGGTGATGGTGCGGATTGCCTGGGCGCAATCTCTGGCGCTGGTGAGCGAAGAGAGCACGTTACAGCAGCTGAGTGAGCTGGCACAGACGTTGATTGTTGCTGCGCGAGACTGGCTCTACGCCGCCTGCTGTAAAGAGTGGGGCACGCCGTGCAACGAGGAAGGGGTTCCTCAGCCACTGTTGATTTTGGGGATGGGTAAGCTGGGCGGTTGCGAGCTTAACTTCTCCTCCGATATCGATCTGATTTTTGCCTGGCCGGAGAACGGCTCTACGCGCGGCGGACGTCGTGAACTGGACAACGCCCAGTTCTTTACCCGACTCGGTCAGCGTTTGATTAAGGCCCTGGATCAGCCGACACAGGATGGTTTTGTCTACCGGGTGGATATGCGTCTGCGTCCGTTTGGCGACAGCGGACCGCTGGTGTTGAGCTTTGCCGCACTGGAAGATTATTACCAGGAGCAGGGGCGCGACTGGGAGCGTTATGCCATGGTCAAAGCGCGGATCATGGGCGACAGCGACGATACCTACGCCAATGAGCTGCGCGCCATGCTGCGCCCGTTCGTGTTCCGCCGTTACATTGACTTCAGTGTGATCCAGTCCCTGAGAAACATGAAAGGGATGATTGCCCGCGAAGTACGCCGCCGTGGGCTGAAAGACAACATTAAGCTCGGTGCAGGCGGTATCCGCGAAATTGAATTTATCGTCCAGGTTTTCCAGCTTATTCGTGGCGGGCGTGAGCCGTCCCTGCAATCACGTTCGCTGCTGCCAACGCTGACAGCGATTGAGCAGCTTCACCTGTTACCGGACGGTGACGCGCAAACCCTGCGCGAGGCCTATCTGTTCCTGCGTCGTCTGGAGAACCTGCTGCAAAGTATCAACGACGAACAGACTCAGACCCTTCCAGCGGATGATCTGAACCGGGCACGTCTGGCCTGGGGGATGCATGCGGATGACTGGTCAACGCTGACCGAACGGCTGGATGCTCATATGGCAGGTGTGCGTCGCATCTTTAACGACCTGATTGGCGATGACGAAAGTGAGTCGCAGGATGATGCGCTTTCTGAGCACTGGCGCGAGCTGTGGCAGGACGCGCTTCAGGAAGATGACACCACGCCAGTACTGGCGCACCTGAGTGATGACGCCCGCCATCGTGTGGTGGCACTGATTGCTGATTTCCGTCTTGAACTGAATAAACGTGCTATTGGGCCACGTGGTCGTCAGGTGCTTGATCATTTGATGCCGCATCTGCTGAGCGAGGTTTGCTCCCGCGCGGATGCGCCGGTGCCGCTGTCGCGCATGATGCCACTGCTGAGCGGGATTATCACCCGTACCACGTACCTTGAACTATTGAGCGAGTTTCCAGGGGCGCTTAAACACCTGATTACGCTCTGCGCCGCGTCGCCGATGGTGGCCAACAAGCTGGCACGTTATCCGCTGTTGCTCGATGAACTGCTCGACCCGAATACGCTCTACCAGCCGACGGCAACGGATGCCTATCGGGACGAGCTGCGTCAGTATCTGCTGCGTGTGCCGGAAGAGGACGAAGAGCAACAGCTGGAAGCGTTGCGTCAGTTTAAGCAGGCACAGATGCTGCGTGTGGCGGCGGCGGATATCGCCGGAACGCTGCCGGTGATGAAAGTGAGTGACCACTTAACCTGGCTTGCGGAAGCGATCATCGACGCGGTAGTGCAACAGGCATGGGTGCAGATGGTGGCTCGCTACGGCCAACCCAAACATCTGGCTGACCGTGAAGGTCGTGGTTTTGCGGTGGTGGGGTACGGCAAGCTCGGCGGTTGGGAGCTGGGTTATAGCTCCGATCTGGATTTAATCTTCCTGCACGATTGCCCGGTCGACGTGATGACTGATGGCGAGCGTGAAATTGACGGGCGTCAGTTCTATCTGCGTCTGGCTCAACGCATTATGCACCTGTTCAGCACCCGTACTTCATCCGGCATTTTGTACGAAGTGGATGCACGTCTGCGACCCTCCGGCGCGGCGGGCATGCTGGTCACCTCGACGGAGTCCTTTGCTGATTACCAGAAGAACGAAGCCTGGACGTGGGAGCATCAGGCGCTGGTGCGTGCCCGCGTGGTGTACGGTGATCCGCAGCTTAAAACGCAGTTTGACGTCATCCGTAAGGATGTCATGACGACGGTGCGAGAGGGGGCCACGTTGCAAACTGAGGTGCGGGAAATGCGCGAGAAAATGCGCGCGCATCTGGGCAATAAGCATCGTGATCGCTTTGATATCAAAGCCGATGAGGGCGGTATTACCGATATTGAGTTTATTACCCAGTATCTGGTGCTGCTGCACGCACACGATAAACCGAAGCTGACACGCTGGTCGGACAATGTGCGCATTCTGGAACTGCTCGCGCAAAACGACATTATGGATGAGCAGGAGGCACTGGCTTTAACCCGCGCCTATACCACGCTGCGCGATGAGTTGCACCACCTGGCATTGCAGGAACAGCCGGGGCATGTGGCACTGGACTGTTTCAGCAGTGAACGCGCGCAGGTAACCACAAGCTGGCAGAAGTGGCTGGTGGAACCGTGCGTAACAAAACAAGTGTGATATTATCGCGCGCAAATTGTGAATCTTTCTGGAGTCAGGAATGAAAGTAACACTGCCAGAGTTTGAACGTGCTGGAGTTATGGTTGTCGGTGATGTGATGCTGGATCGCTACTGGTATGGGCCAACCAGCCGCATCTCTCCGGAAGCGCCGGTACCGGTGGTTAAGGTCGACACCATTGAAGAGCGTCCAGGCGGCGCGGCAAACGTGGCGATGAACATTGCCTCTCTGGGCGCACACTCGCGTCTGGTGGGCTTGACCGGCATCGACGATGCGGCGCGTGCGCTGAGCAAGTCACTGGCGGACGTAAACGTGAAGTGTGACTTCGTTTCTGTACCGACCCACCCGACGATCACCAAACTGCGCGTGCTGTCGCGCAACCAGCAGTTGATCCGCCTCGACTTTGAAGAAGGGTTCGAAGGGGTTGACCCTGAACCGCTGCACGAGCGTATTAATCAGGCGTTGAGCAGCATCGGCGCACTGGTACTTTCCGATTATGCCAAAGGTGCGCTGGCGAGCGTGCAGACGATGATTCAGCTCGCGCGTAAAGCCAACGTGCCGGTGCTGATCGACCCGAAAGGCACCGATTTTGAGCGCTATCGCGGCGCAACGCTGCTGACGCCAAACCTCTCTGAGTTTGAAGCAGTGGCGGGTAAATGCAAAACGGAAGCAGAAATTGTCGAACGCGGCATGAAGATCATTGCTGATTTCGAGCTGTCTGCACTGCTGGTGACCCGTTCAGAGCAGGGGATGACCCTGATTCAACCAGGCAAAGCACCCCTGCATATGCCCACTCAGGCGCAGGAAGTGTATGACGTGACCGGTGCTGGCGATACAGTGATTGGCGTGCTGGCGGCGACGCTTGCAGCAGGGAATTCTCTTGAAGAAGCCTGCTATTTTGCTAATGCAGCAGCGGGTGTTGTCGTTGGCAAACTCGGTACTTCAACCGTTTCGCCTATTGAACTGGAAAATGCCGTGCGTGGCCGTGCAGACACCGGTTTTGGTGTGATGAGCGAAGACGAACTGAAAGCCGCCGTTGCCGCAGCGCGTAAGCGCGGTGAGAAAGTGGTAATGACCAACGGCGTGTTTGACATTCTGCATGCGGGCCATGTTTCGTATCTGGCGAATGCGCGCAAGCTGGGCGATCGCCTGATTGTGGCAGTGAACAGTGATGCGTCAACGAAGCGTCTGAAGGGTGAAACGCGTCCGGTGAACCCACTGGAACAGCGTATGATCGTTCTCGGTGCGCTGGAAGCCGTGGACTGGGTGGTGTCGTTTGAAGAAGACACGCCGCAGCGTCTAATTGCTGGTATTCTGCCGGACCTGCTGGTGAAAGGTGGCGATTACAAGCCAGATCAAATTGCGGGCAGCGAAGAGGTCTGGGCCAACGGCGGCGAAGTGATGGTGCTCAACTTTGAGGACGGGTGTTCAACCACCAACATCATTAAGAAAATCCAGAAAGACAGTCAGTAAAAAAACGGGCCAATTGGCCCGTTCTTTTTTCTCCCTCTCCCGTTGGGTGTACAGTCCGGGGACATGGTAGACAGGTGTTCGGGGACATAGTGAACACTTTTTAACATCCTTTACCCATGGTGATCGACTGTTTCCTCAGGTCGATCACCCCCACTTTCGTGCTGTACCACCACACTTCATAGCA